>CBJNAT010000386.1:0-4152 GCA_966434585.1 uncultured Gammaproteobacteria bacterium
CCTCTCGTTCTGCTATGCGGGACAAGCGTACGAGGACGGCTGCAATCTCGATCGCTATGGCGCGATCATGCCGCTTACTACCGGCGGCACGCATCAGAGCTTGAGTGGCACGGTCCGACCACTTGCACCCGAGGTCACTGCGTCGCTGGGCTTCTCGTATCGGATGCCCGTCGGCGGCGGCTTCCTCACACTGAACGCGGACACCAGCTACACGGATCGTTATCTGTTGAATCCGCTCGGCCGTCAGATCTATCAGCCGTCGTATGTGCGCACGGACGCCAGCATCAGCTTCGCGCCTGCCAGCGAGCGTTGGGAAGTTGCGCTAGTCGGACGCAACCTCTCGGACGAGTTCTTGATCTATGACGCGGGCGACAGCCCGGCTACTGGTGCGGGCACTGGCCAGACGCGTGCGGCGACGGTACTTGCAGATCAGGTCGGCGTGGTGGGGCGTCCACGCGAAGTCGCACTGCAGGCGACCGTGAAGTTCTGATGCCCAACGACATCAACGGTTGGGCACGGGCGGAGGCGGATGCATGGGCTTCGAGAAATGTGGAGCGCGTGTTATCCGTCTATGCCGCGGATTGTTTGTACGAAGACTTGCCCGCCGGCAAACGCAGCCAAGGAACGGCTGCGATCCGTGCCTATCTCGAAGAGGCCTTCGCGAGCATTCCCGATCTCACGATCGAGCTCACGTCCTGGTTCGGTGATGGCAAACGGCTGTGCTGCGAGGGCCTGTTGAAAGGAACGTTCAGCGGGCCGATTGCAGGCCTGCCTCCGCCGAATGGCAAGACGTTCTCAGTGCGCTATGCACACGTTTGCGAGTTGCAGGATGGCAAGGCGACGCGGGTGACGGACTACTACGACATGGTGTCGTTGCTGCGGCAACTGGAGTTGCTGTGAACGCGGCAACGCTGTGACTATTCCAGCGAAAGCGAGGGCGGTGCGCACCGGAAGATGACAGGCGACGGGCTACAGCCAGAAAGCTACTCCGGCCGTAGCCTGTAGCCTGTAGCCAGCTCATCCTAGACGATCGAAGGAAAGGTGCAGCTCCTTCAGCGCTCTCAACACGAACCCAGGCAGATGCCGGAAGTCGTTTTTCCCTGGCGTGAAGCGCAGGGTCGGCAGCCGATCCAATAGCGCGGTGAACGCAATGCTCTGTTCGAGCTTGGAGAGGCTGAATCCGGGGCAGTGGTGTTCGGCCTGGCTGAACGCAAGGTGTTGAGCGGCGTTGCGTCTGCAGAGATCGACCCGGTCGGGATTGGGGAACATCGCTGGATCGCGATTCGCGGCGGCGAATCGCATGTGAATGGTGGCGCCTTTGGGGATGTGCACGCCGCGAATCTCGGTGTCTGCCGTGGCTGTTCGATACAGCCCTTGCGTCGGTGACTCCAGGCGCAGCCCTTCCTCGATGAACGTACGGATCTTGCTAGGGTCCGCACGGAGCGCTGCGTAGATTTCCGGCTCACGCAGCATCAACCACATGCCTGAGGCGAGCGCATAGGTTGTCGTCTCGTTGCCGCCGATGAACATGTGATCGACCATCGAGATGATCTCGCTGTCGGTGAGCGGTCGCTCGCCATCGAACTTCGCCTGCACGAGATGACTGATGATGTCCTCCTGCGGCGCTTTGCGACGAGCGTCGATATGCGACTTGATGTACTGCTGGAACTCGACGCCCTTTTCGGCAACCCAGATTTCCTGTTCGAGCGTGAGATTGCGCGCGAAGGGCGCGGCCCACGCTGCTGACCAGATGCGCAGTTGCGGCTTGTCTTCCAGCGGGAAGCCCATGAGGCGGCAGATCACGTTGACTGGTAGCGGCTCGGCAAACGCCGAGACGAACTCGATCTCTCCAGATGCAGCGAACGAGTCGATGAGCTCGTTGGTGATGCTCTCGATCATCGGACGCAACTGCCGCAGTCTCTCACCCAGGAAGAAGTGATCGATGAGCCTGCGGTACTTGCGATGCTCCGGCGGATCCACGGATAGCGGGAAGCTTTTGGGCCAACCACGTTCTTCGTAGATGCGTCGCGCTTCCGGATAACGCAGCAGCGGCTCGCCGCCATGCAGCTCAGCCTGGTTCGAAAATCGCTCGTTGTCGCGCAGCACCGCCATGATGTCCTCGTAGCGGCTCAGCACGAAGACATTGGAATTCGGTAACTGGTAGACCGGCGCCTCGGTTTGCAGCTTGGCGTAAGCGGGATACCAGTCTTCTTGGGTTTCTGGTGCGAACAGATCCACGTCGAGCATCGCGTATCCTTGAAAAGCAGCAGTGCTGCTGAAATACTACGATGGTGCTGGAAAGCCGGTCAACCGTTCTCGTGCAGGGGGAGTTTCGATGGCAACGTTGCTCGTGCACATCCGCGTCAAAGCGGGAAGCGAAGCCCAGTTCGAACGCGTGGTGCGTGAGCTGTATTCACAGTCGCACGGCAGCGAGCAGGCATTACTGCGCTACGAATACTGGCGTGGACAGGAGCGCGGCATGTACTACTGCCTGCTCGCCTTCCGCGATTACGCCGGTTTCATGGCGCATCAAGCGAGCGCGCACCATGAGACTGCCGTCCCTGCACTGCTGGAAACGATCGCAGACATGCGCCTGGAATGGCTGGATCCGGTGAGTGGCGCGGCTCCCCTCCCCTCGACTGAAGCGCAGGATCCACCGGCATCCGCATCGGAGCTCATGATGCGCTATGCGAGCATGTATCCCGCACAGATCGCTCCTTGGTGGGAGACATTGCAATGAGCACGACGCCAGCCGATCGCAATCGGGATCTCCTGCAGACGCTGCTCGATCGCGTCATCAACGCGCATGACCTCGCGCCCGTCGATGAGCTGTACTGTCCCGACTACATCCAGCACAACCCATCAGTGCCGCAGGGAGCCGCGGGGGTGAAGCTACTACTCCAGCTGCTGTTCTCTGCATACCCGGACCTTCGTGGCAACATGGTCCTGAACGTCAGCGAGGGCGACCGGGTGATGGCATTGATTGAATGGACCGGCACGCACACCGGTCCTTTCATCGGGATCGAACCGACCGGCCGCAAAGTGGAATTTCGCAGTGCCGAGATCTTTCGGATCCAGAACGGTCGCTTTGCGGAACATTGGGACGTCGTCGATAACGTCGACATGCAGCTGACACTCGGGATGCTTGCGCGGCCGTGAACCGCATCGCTCGCACCCCGATGGAGGATCAGCTATCTGTCGGCAGCTCGCGCCTAGGGAGCGTCCATGCGTGTATCTCAAGCCGTCGCCTGAACCGATAAACCGAGCTCTGTGACCATGACTTCCCGCATGGCGAACTTCTGCACCTTGCCCGTGACGGTCGTCGGGAAGCTGGTCACGAAGCGAATGTAGCGAGGGATCTTGTAGTGTGCGATCTGCCCACGGCAGAACTCTCGTACCGCATCCGCGTTCAGCTGCTGATCCGCTTTCAGGATGATCCACGCGCACAGCTCTTCTCCGTACTTCGCATCCGGCACGCCGATGACCTGAACGTCCCGAATTGCCGGATGACGATAGAGAAACTCCTCGATCTCGCGCGGATAGATGTTCTCGCCGCCGCGAATCACCATATCTTTGATACGACCCACGATGTTGCAGTAGCCCGCGTCATCCAGCGTGCCGAGATCGCCCGTGTGCATCCAACCGTCCGCGTCAAGCACCTCTGCCGTTCTCGCGGAGTCGTTCCAATACCCGAGCATCACCGAATAGCCGCGCGTGCAGATTTCTCCCGGCGTTCCTCGCGGCACGATGTTGCCCCCCGCATCGACGATCTTCACCTCGACGTGCGGCTGAATGCGGCCGACGCTGGTGACGCGCCGTTCGAGCTCGTCTTCGGTGCTCGATTGAAAGCTCACAGGGGAGGTTTCGGTCATGCCGTAGGCGATGGTGACTTCGGGCATGTGCAGGCGATCGACCACCTGACGCATTACTTCGATGGGACACGGCGAGCCGGCCATGATCCCGGTGCGCAGCGAGCTGACGTCGAAGCGCGCGAACTCGGGATGACTCAGAATCGCTGTGAACATCGTGGGTACGCCGTACAACGCTGCACAACGTTCGGCTTCGATCGCTTCCAGCACCGCTACCGGATCGAACGCTTCTGCCGGATACACCACGCATGCCGCGTGCGTGAGACACCCCAGGTTAGCCATC
>CBJNAT010000387.1:0-4136 GCA_966434585.1 uncultured Gammaproteobacteria bacterium
AACGTGGATGATCTGATTGTGTTCGCCGATCGAGTGCGCGACGAAGCATGAGCGTGGACCGCCGCACGGCGGTCCAGCACCCGTGGCGAAGAACTCGTCGAAGGCTGCCGCGTTACTTCGCCGCCTTCGCTCGTGCAATCGCCTCGCCGATGATCTTCTGCGCTTCGGCGGCATCGCCCCAGCCGAGCACCTTCACCCACTTGTTGTTTTCCAGATCTTTGTAGTGGGAGAAGAAGTGCTCGATCTGGCGGACGGTGATGTCCGGCAGGTCGGTGTAGTTGTGCACGTTTTCGTAGCGACGGGTCAGCTTCGGCACGGGCACGGCTACGATCTTTTCATCGCCGCCCGCTTCGTCCTGCATCTTCAGCACACCGATCGGTCGGCATGCGACGAGCGCGCCGGGGATGATGCCGCGCTGGTTGGCGATGAGGACATCGCACGGATCACCGTCGTCGGACAGCGTGTGCGGGATGAAGCCGTAGTTCCCCGGGTAACGCATCGAGGTATAGAGAAACCGATCGACCACGAGCGTGCCGGAGGCTTTGTCCATTTCGTACTTGATGGGCTCGCCGCCCACGGGAACTTCGACGATCACATTGACTTCGCGCGGCGGATCTTTGCCGATCGCGATGGAATCAAGACGCATGCGGATCTCCAGGGAAAAAAGCGGCGCAACTTTAGCAGGCGTGAGGCGTGAGCAAGAGTGTCTTCCGAACCTCAAGCCTCACGCCTCAGGCCCCAGGCCTATTGGCACCCAACGCACACGTTCTTCACGTCGCGACTATCAGGCCCGAGCAGGAAGAGATAAGGCGCCGTGATCTGCTCGGGCGTGGCCAGCTTGGTGCGATCTTCGGCCGGATACGCTTGCAGACGCATGGCCGTTTTCACCTTGCCGGGGTTGATGCTGTTCACGCGGATGTTGGATTCGTTCTCGAGTTCATCGGCGAGCATCTGTCGCAGACCTTCAGAACCCCATTTCGAAACCAGATACGCACCCCAGTAGGCGCGCGGGTGTGACACGACGCCGCTCGAGGTGAAGACGATGCTTGCATCTTGCGATCGCCGCAGCAGCGGCATGCAGGCTTGCGTGAGAATGAAAGGCGCGGTGAGGTTCACGTGGAGCGTGCGCATCCATTTCGGCACCTCGTGATGCTCTATCGGCGCGCGCTCGCCCAGCATGCCCGCGTTGTGCAGAAGACCGTCGAGCCGGCCGTAATTCTGCTCGATCGCCTTCGTCAGCGCTTCGTATTCGTTCGGACCTGCTTTCTCCAGATCCAGAGGCACGATGCCGGGCATTGTGCCCTGAGCAGCCACGATCTCATCCGAGACGGCCTCGAGCTTGCGCACGTTGCGGCCATGCAGGACGACGGTCGCACGGTGAGCGGCACAGGCCAGCGCAACGGCGCGCCCGATGCCATCGCTGGCGCCCGTAATCAAAATGACGCGGTCGCGCAGGGCGTCCGCGGCCGGAACGTAAATCTTCGGATCGAGCATGGGGCGACTGACTGAAAACGAGGGCGCGATTCTGACCAGTCACCGATCACTAGTCACTAGAACCTATCTCAAAATGCCTGCGAGCCGATTTCTTGGCGCCCCGGCGGTGCTCGGAATCCTCACATATCCGCATATATGCTGCGGTTCCTGCGCTCCGGCGGAACGCCAATAAACGTCTCTCGGCGATTTTGAGATAGGTTCTAGTCACAGCGCGCTCAACGCGCCGTCAGCGCCGTACGCCACGCGATCCAGGTGCGTTGAAAACCGCCGAGCTCCAGCGCCGGTTTGCCTGAGTACTCGCCTCGTGCCAAGCGTTCGAGCAGCTTGGCGTGGAGCGCGGCAAAGACCAGGACCGCGCGCAGCTGCGCGCGCTCGGATCGGGTGAGTTCACCGCTGCGCTGCCGATATTCGGACAAGCTGCGTTGCGCCTCGGTGGCGATCAGGGCGCGAAGTGCAGGGGTGATTTCATCCGCGCTCAATTCGGCATGTTGCACCTTCGCTTCCGCCAATTGCTGCAGCGGTAGATAGATGCGGCCCGAACGGGCCTCGTGGCGCAGAGTCCGCAGCACTTCCGCATGCCGTGCAATGGCGCCGAACCGTCGAGCATGTGTGCGCACCGGCTCGCTCAGTCCAGTCGGGCTCGTGACTTGCGCGATCGCTTCCTGGAGGGCGCCGCCGCTGCGCTCCAGATAAGCGTTCAGTTCCCGCTCACTATCGAACGTCATGCGTGACAACTCGATCTCGGCGGCGAACATCATCTGTTGCAACACGCTTGCATCCGGCTTGGTGGCCGCCCTCGCGATCAGCTGCGAGGCCGGATGCTGGGGTCGGCCTTGCTCGATGCGCTGGATTTCCTCGCGCCACCAGCGCAACCGGGTGTGTGCGACGTCGTGATTGGCGCTGTCCGCCGAATCGCGCACTTCGGATTCGATGGCGTAGAGCGCGTACACCTGCTCCCGGCTTGCTTCCGGTGCGTATAGCGCGGCGAAGTACCGCAGCGAGCCGGGCGGCGCTGCGCGGTTGAGAAGCGTCGGGTCCATGGAGCGAACGGTGCGGCGATGAGGGCGCGAGTTTAGCGGTTCAACGCTCGCTCGGCGGAAACGCCTGGGAGGCTAGCGATCCCACCGCACCCAGGTCCATACCGGCAGAGGCCGCCGAAGCGTGTGCCGCTGCGACATCCTTCATGAAGTACTTCTGCAGTCGCTGCACGTCCTGCTCGATACTGCCGTTTGCCCCGACCATCTCCAAAGCTCGACTGCGAGCGCTGCTACGGCTGAGTACGTCGAGCAACACATCGGCGCCGATACCCGCGTGTTGAGCCATTCGCTCAAAGCGTGTTCAAGGGTGTGTCCGTCTCTTCGCGGTCCGTTGCCGCCTGCGGTTCACGCACGAGCTTCTCGATCGGCTCGAGCGTTTCCAGCTCGCGTTCGGGGTGCACGCCCAATTCCGGAAACTTGCGGGCACCGGGCAGCACTTGTCGCTCCAACGAGCCGACCGCGCTATTGAACGCATCGACACTCGAGCCGAGCGAACGGCCGAGCTTGCTCATGTGACTGACGAAGGTGTTGAGACGCTTGTAGAGGTCTTCGCCCAGACTGCGAATCGTGGCCGCATTCTGCGCGAGCACGGTCTGCCGCCAGCCGTAAGCCACGACTTTCAGCAGTGCGACGAAACTGGAGGGTGTAGCGATGATCACCTTCTGGCGTATGGCGTCCTCGATCACCGCCGGATTCACACTCAATGCGGCCGAGAGAAACTGATCGCCTGGTACGAACAGGATCACGAAGTCAGGACTGTTCTCGAACTGACTCCAGTAATTCTTAGCGGCCAGCTGACGAATGCGGTCCGTCATGACTTGCGCATGGCGTCGCAAGGCGAGATCGCGTGCCTCGTCCGTGTTCGCATCCATCGCCTCGAGATACGCATCGAGCGGCGTCTTGACGTCGACGACGAGATCGCGGCCGTCAGGCATGTGCACGATCATGTCAGGCC
This sequence comes from uncultured Gammaproteobacteria bacterium, assembly GCA_966434585.1. Taxonomy (GTDB): domain Bacteria; phylum Pseudomonadota; class Gammaproteobacteria; order Steroidobacterales; family Steroidobacteraceae; genus DATELY01. The sequence continues at coordinate 3,487 of CBJNAT010000387.1, forward strand.
GCAAGCTCGTGTCGCCCACGCGCACGTGCACCTGTTCGCTGAAGTCGCAGTGCTCGACCATGCCAGCCAGCTCCGCGAGGCGACGTAGCGTGAGCTCGCCCCATTGGCCCCGAACTTCCGGGCGACGCAGGGCGTTCACGAGGCTGCGTGTTTCTTTCTGCAACGCGAGCTGTCCGAGCGTCACGTTTTCCAACGACGCTTTCAGGTTGCCGTAGGTTTCTGCACGTTCCTTCTCCATGCGCTGCATCTGCTCTCCGGTGCGGCTCAACGCCTCGCGCACGGGTTGGAGCAAGGCTTCGATCGCTTTTTCCCGCTCTGTGAGCGCTGCAGCCGCAGCCTGCTGATGTTGGCCGAGGTGTTCGCGAGCAAGTTTCAGGAACACCTCGCTATTCGTGCGCAACGACTCGCCGGCGAGTGCATCGAATGCCGATCGCAAGCGCTGCATCGCCTGGTCGGTGCTGGCTTCACGCTCGAGCCGCAGATCGTCCTGCGATTTCAATTGCGCCTGGAGCACCGCAACCTCGACGTGCAGCTGCGCTTCGCAACGACGACGCTACAGCAGCGTGAGCAGTGCGCCGAGGCCAATGCCGATGCCGAGCCCGACGAGCGCCGCGATCGCCACTTCACTCCCCCCCCCCCCCCCCCCCCCC
>CBJNAT010000388.1:0-4133 GCA_966434585.1 uncultured Gammaproteobacteria bacterium
CGGCGCTTGCCCGGATGTCGCAGGCGAAACTGCCCTTCATCTCCGTGATGACCGATCCGACCACCGGCGGTGTTTCCGCGAGTCTTGCGATGCTCGGCGATGTGAACATCGGCGAACCGAAGGCGCTCATCGGCTTCGCGGGCCAGCGCGTGATTCAACAGACAGTGCGCGAAACCCTGCCGGAAGGGTTCCAACGCAGCGAATTCCTCCTAGAGCATGGCGCGCTGGACATGATCGTGGACCGACGAGACATGCGCGATCGGATTGCGGGACTGTTGGCAATGTTCACGAACAAGCCCGCGCCGCAGAGCGAAACTAGAGTGGCCTGAGCCCAGTGACCGGTGATCAGTGAGTCGTGACTCGCAAGAGGCGCGCGGAATTTTCTGACCAGTCACTTGTCACCAGTCACGAGTCACTTACGTTCCATGAATCGCGATTCGCTGAATGACTGGCTCACGTGGCAGGACTCCCTGCACTGGCAGAAGATCGACCTTGGTCTCGCACGCCTGCTGCGCGTCTATCAGCGGCTCGGCGAACCTAAGCTGCGCTGTCCGATCGTCACCGTCGGGGGCACGAACGGCAAAGGCTCGTGCGTTGCCATGCTCGCGAGCATCCTGCGTGCCGACGGTTATCGAGTGGGAGCGTTCACTTCGCCGCATCTGCGACGCTATAACGAGCGCATTCAAATCGACGGGTGCGAAGTTTCCGATACCTCCCTGATCGCGGCGTTCGAGCGCATCGAAGCCGTCCGCAAGGACGAGACGCTGACGTATTTCGAGTTCAACACGCTGGCAGCCGTGTTGATTTTCCAGACGGCCGGGCTCGACGCGGCCATTCTCGAGGTCGGCATGGGAGGGCGGCTCGATACGGTGAATCTCATCGATGCCGACGTCGCCCTGATTTCTTCCGTCGGCCTCGATCATTGCGAGTATCTCGGCCATGACCTCGAAACGATCGGGCGCGAAAAGGCTGGAATTTTTCGTCCTCACCAAGTGGCGGTGTTCGGAGCCCGTGCGATGCCGCGCTCGATTGCCGATACGGCGCGGCAGATAGGCACGGAGCTGCGGCGCCTCGGCACGCAATTCGACTACCAGCGCAGCGGCAGCAGTTGGTCGTGGCGGGGCATCGCACAGCAATGGCGCGATCTGCCACCCCCCAACCTGAGCGGCGACATTCAGTACGACAACGCTGCCGCAGTCCTTGCTGTGCTCGAAGCGCTGCAGCGGCCTTTGCCGGTCACCGAGATTGCGATCACGCGTGGCTTGCGGTCCGTGCAACTGCCAGGACGCTTTCAGGTGGTGCGCGATGCACGAGAGGTCACGTGGGTGTTCGACGTCGCGCACAACCCGGATGCGGCCCAGCAGCTCGCTGCAAGGCTGGCCGCCACCCCTGTGGAGGGTCGGACGCTGGCGGTGTGCGGCATCGTGGCTGACAAGGATATCGACAATGTTGTTCGGCCGATTCAGCCCTACGTGCAGCGATGGATTGCCGCGCAACTCGATTCCTCGCGCGCGTTGCCGGTAGCGGAGCTCGAGGCGCGCATCAAGCAGGCAGGTGGCGTTCACGTGACTACCGCCGACTCGGTCGCGCAGGCGTGTGAGCAAGCGAACCGCGAAGCTCAGCCCGGCGACCGGGTGATCGTGTTTGGCTCGTTCTCGACCGTGGGTCCCGCATTGGACTGGGCAGAACAGACGTTGGGTGCTCCAGCCGCGCAGGTTTGAGGGCCTATACTTCGCGAGTGGAAAGGCAAGTCAAAGAACGGTTGGTCGGCGCTGCGGTGCTCGTGGCGCTCGCCGTCATCTTGATTCCTGAGCTGCTGTCCGGGCCGGGCACTCGGCAAAAACCCCCGGCGCAAACCACGCGCAGCGAACAAAACATCAAGACCTACGAGTTCAAGCTCGACGGCACACCGACGAGTGCACCCGCTCGAGAGTCGATGCCGCCCCGTGAGGAATCTCTAGCCCCTCCCTCAGAGCACGTCCCCGAGTTCACGAGTGACCCGCAACCTGCGCAGGCTGAAACGCCGGCACCCGCAACGCGCGATGAGCCGCGGCCCGAACCGACTCGCGATGAAGGGACGAAGACGCCTGCACCGACACCCGCACCTGCAGCTTCGGAACGCGGCAGTTCGCCTGCGTCTACTCCGGGCTGGGCGGTGCAGCTCGGCAGCTTCGCCGATGCAGCCCGCGCCCAACGCCTCGCCGACAAACTCGAGACTGCCGGCCATAACGCTTACCTCGTGCCGCTGCGTCGTGCGGACGGTAAAACTCTGCAGCGCGTGCGCATCGGTCCGTATTCCCAACGAGCTGCCGCAGAAGTAGCACTCAAGCAGGTCTCGGGCGATGCGAAGGGCGCGACGGTCGTCGCCCAGCCCTGACAACCATCTCGGCGAGGCTGCGTCAATCCGCCAATGCAGGATTGCGGAACTTTGCGAGGCACGACGCGCGATGCTGCCGAGCCACTGGTAGAATCCGCGCCCACTTAAGCACCTGACCTGGGCGCACTCACTCGTGACTGCATGAACGCTGCCGATTACCTGATTCTCGGCGTGCTCGTTTTCTCAATGGTGATCGGCCTGTTACGCGGCTTCGTTCGCGAAGCGGTGGCGCTGATCGCATGGCTATGCGGCTTATGGCTAGCGTGGCGTTATGGCTCTCTCGTGGAGCCCTTCCTCGGCGGCCTGCTTGCGGAAGCACCGATTCGCACCTGGGCCGCACGCGCGATCGTGCTGTTCGCCGTGTTGCTGCTGGGATGGATCGTTGCCGGTGTGCTCGCGTATCTGCTCCAGCATTCAAACTTGAGCATCATGGTGGATCGACTGCTCGGGATGGTGTTCGGAGTGCTGCGAGGGGCGGTCGCTGTGGCCGTATTCGTCATGATTGGCCAACTCGTGCGTTTGGATCAGACAGGGTGGTGGCAGCGCTCGCGTCTGCTGCCGTATTCGGTTGAATTGGCCGGATGGATCCGCAACTTTGCGGAGACGGGGCTGGATGCCGTGGATGCGGATCGGACGTCGGTGAGGGCCTGACTACATGTGCGGAATCGTCGGTATCGTTGGCCACACGCCCGTCAATCAGCAGCTGTATGACGCGCTTACCGTGCTGCAGCATCGAGGCCAGGATGCCGCGGGCATCATGACCTGCCAGGAAGGCGAGCTCTTCCTGCGCAAGACGACCGGGCTCGTGCGCGACGTGTTCCAACATCGCCACATGCTTGCTCTGAAAGGCAACATTGGACTCGGACACGTGCGTTATCCGACAGCCGGTTGCGACAGCTCCTCCGAAGCGCAGCCGTTCTTCGTCAACTCCCCTTATGGCATCTGTCTCGCTCACAACGGCAATCTCACCAATGCCGCCGAGCTCGCTGAGGTACTCATCCGCGAAGACCGCCGTCACCTGAACACCCAGTCCGATTCGGAAGTGTTGCTGAATGTGTTCGCGAGCGAGCTGGCAAGCTTGGGCAAACCGCATGCGAGCGTGCAGGACGTCTTCACCGCGCTGACTGCGTTGTATCGTCGCGCTCGCGGCGCCTACGCAGCCGTCGCGATGATCGTGGGCCATGGCTTGCTGGGCTTTCGCGACGCGCACGGCATCCGCCCCCTCGTCATCGGCCGGCGCGAACATGCGAAGGGTACCGAATACATGCTCGCGTCCGAGAGCGTGGCCCTGGATATGCTTGGCTTCAAGCTGATGCGCGACGTGAATGCGGGCGAGGCAGTGTTCATCGACGAGTTCGGCCGTTTGCATTCGCATCAGTGCGCGCCGGCGGAGAAGGTGACGCCCTGCATTTTCGAGTACGTCTACTTCGCGCGCCCCGATTCGACGCTCGACGGCATCAGCGTCTACGAGGCACGCAAGAACCTGGGGCGGCTCCTAGCCGAGCGGCATCCAGTCAAGGCCGACGTCGCGATCCCCGTGCCCGACTCCGGCGTGCCCGCGACCATCGGTTACGCCGAGGCCGCCGGGATTCCTTTCGAGCTCGGCCTGGTGCGTAGCCACTACGTCGGCCGCACCTTCATCGAGCCGCAGCAGAGCATCCGCCACTTCGGCGTTCGGCTGAAGCTGAACCCGATCGCGAGCGTCCTGAAAGGCAAGCGTGTGGTGGTGATCGACGACAGCATCGTGCGCGGCACT
>CBJNAT010000389.1:0-4132 GCA_966434585.1 uncultured Gammaproteobacteria bacterium
GGGAGCTCGAGCACTTCGCCGCTCGGTTCGCCCTGGCATTTCCGGATCGCACTGCACGCATCGACATCATCGAACGCGTCGCAAGCGAATGGTCGAAGGCTCAGGGCGGGCGCGTGCGCACCGATCGCAAGGCTCACGAACTGCTCGTCGACAATCTGGGGGGTCTGTCGATCACCGATACGGAGCGGCTGGCACGCACGGCCATCTTCGATGATGGCGCGCTCACACCCTCCGATCTCAAGCCGCTGATCCATGCGAAGTACGAGTTGCTCAAGCGCGATGGCGTGCTCTCGTTCGAGTACGACACTGCACGTTTTGCCGATCTGGGCGGCATGCGGCGACTGAAGCGCTGGCTCGAGCAGCGTCGTGCAGGTTTCGAGGGCGTGGCCGGGCTGGACGTGCCGAAGGGCGTGATGCTGCTCGGCGTACAGGGCTGCGGTAAGAGCGTCGCGGCGCGTGCAACCGCCGGTGTGTTCGGCGTGCCGCTCTTGCGCCTCGACTTCGGCGCGCTCCACAACAAGTACATCGGCGAGACGGAACGCAATCTGCGCGAAGCGCTGCGCACGGCCGAGGTCATGCAGCCGTGTGTGTTGTGGATCGATGAGATCGAGAAGGGCATCGCCACCGGCGAGGGTGACTCGGGCACGTCGCGGCGGGTCCTCGGCACGTTTCTGACCTGGCTCGCCGAGAAGAAGGCTCGCGTGTTCGTAGTCGCCACGGCGAACGACATTTCCGCCCTGCCACCCGAACTGGTGCGCAAGGGTCGCTTCGACGAGATTTTCTTCGTCGACCTGCCGCAGGCGGACGCACGCACCGACATCCTCCGCCTGCACGCCACACGGCGCGCGCTCGATCTCAGCGACGCGCAATTACGCTCGTTGGCCACGCATTGCGAGGGTTTTTCGGGTGCAGAGATCGAACAGGCGATCGTGTCGGCTTGTTATGGCGCGCACGCTGCTGAACAACCCGTGACGGTGGAGCTGATTCAGGCGGAGATGTCGGCCACACGACCGCTCGCGGTGGTCATGGCTGAGCGCATCGCGGAGTTGCGAGCGTGGGCAGCCGAACGAACGGTCGCTGCGGATTAGGCTTAGATCGAGACGATGACCTTGCCGATCACCTGGCGGTCCATGAGCGCGCGAATCGCCTGAGCAGCACGTTCGAGGGGATAGCGCTCCGCGATGTGGGGGCGGATTTTGCCGAGACGCTGCCACTCGAACAGGGTTGCGAAGTCACGCGCGTAACACTCCGGTTCACGCCTCATGTACTCGCCCGAGAACACACCGATGATGCTGCAGCCCTTCAACAGCGGGAGATTCGCCGGCAGCTTGGGAATTTCGCCATGGGCGAAACCCACGACGAGGAACCGACCGCGCCAGGCGCAGCTGCGTAACGCCGCTTCGGAATACGGGCCACCGACTGGGTCGTAAACGACGTCCACTCCCTGCCCCGCCGTGAGCGATTTCACCCGCTCTTTCAAGTCTTCGCGGCTGTAATCGACGAGCTCATCTGCGCCGTATTCGCGGCAGACGGCGAGCTTCTCGGGCGATGAAGCTGCTGCGATCACACGCGCACCGAGGGCCTTGCCGATTTCGACTGCCGCGAGACCCACACCGCCCGCGGCGCCCAGAACCAAGAGCGTCTCTCCCGACTTCAACGCACCGCGATCAATGAGTGCGTGGTACGACGTGCCATACGTCATGCCCAACGCCGCCGCGGTGTCGAAATCGAGCGCTTCCGGCAGACGCATCAGGTGCTCCTCGGGTGCAACGGCGTACTCCGCGAAGCCGCCCCACCGAGTCATCGCATAGACGCGATCACCCGGTTTCACACTCTTGACCTCGGCACCAGTCGCCACGACCACCCCAGCGACCTCACCGCCAGGCACGAACGGCAGCGGCGGCTTGAACTGATAAAGATTGCGGATGACGAGCGCGTCCGGAAAGTTGACCGCCGCGGCATGCACCCGAATCAGCGCTTCATTGGCCTCGGGCTGCGGCACGGGAACATCCGTGAAGACGAGCGACTCGGGTTCACCGTGATGTTGGCAGAGAACGGCTTTCATGATGGATGAACGGGCTACGGGCTCGGGTTACGGGCTTCGGGCTACGGCCAGAGGTTCTGAGGCGTTCTGGCTGTAGCCTGTAGCCCTCACGTTTCGCCTTCGCCGAAATCCGCCACCCATGCAGCGATGTCGGGGTCGTAAGTGACGATGTTCTCCGCCGTTGCGGCACGCTTCAGGCGATCGCGCACGGCGTCCCAGCGCTCACCTTCCGGCACTTCCTCCACAAGAATTACCTTCGCCTGTGCCTTGTCGAGCGTGCGCAGATTCGAATAGAGCTGGCGCGCATAGATCTCAGGCCGCGTGCCGGCGTTGATCCAAGTCATATACGGATTCGCAATGGCGGGCGGCCGCATTGCGAGCACGGCCACTTTTTCCTTGTTCTCGGTGAATTCGGCCGTGACATGCTCGAGGCGCTTGCTCGGCACGAGGTTGACGGATGTGGTCGGTGAGTAGTGGCGGCTCAATGTGCCGGGCGCCCGCGGGCTGCCAGCATCGCTGGCCGTCTGCAGACTGGGTGCGACCTGCTTGAGCTGCGTGATTGTGATGCCGCCCGGGCGCAGCAAGCGGGGCACATCCCCGACGCAGGAAACGATCGTGGATTCCAGGCCGACTTTGCATTCGCCGCCGTCGAGGATGATCGGCACTTGTTCGCCGAACTCTTCGCGTACGTGTTCGGCGCGTGTGGGGCTCACGTGTCCGAAACGATTTGCGGAGGGCGCCGCAATGCCACCACCGAAGGCGTTCAATAGCTGCTGCGCCACCGGATGGCTCGGCACGCGAATGGCTACCGTGTCCTGACCGCCCGTGATGACATCGTGCACAGCGGGCGCGCGCTTCACGACGAGCGTGAGCGGACCGGGCCAGAACGCATCCGCAAGCTTCTGCGCTTCGGGTGGCATATCGCGCACCCAGCGTTGCAGGTATCGCGGATGGTCGATGTGCACGATGACCGGGTGAGTCGCGGGCCGGCCTTTCAGCGCGAAGATTTTGCGGACGGCTTCCGGGTTGTTGGCATTCCCGCCCAGTCCGTACACGGTTTCGGTCGGGAAGGCGACGAGTTCGCCTGCGCGCAGTGCCTCCACCGCGAGCTGAATTTCCTTTTGCGAGATACGTGCGATGCTCATGCCCGGGATGATAGCAAGGCCCCGCCTCGTCCTTCGCCTGAATGCTGCGAAGGCGTTCGGAACCAGATGTTGCCCATCGGGGGCTCACTCCCGGCAAATGCTGCCTTCAGCAGGGAACTCGCCACATGAGCAGCCATCTCGATCGACCCCTGGCTGCGCGTTGAGCTCACCGAGCATTTCTTGCAGGCGCGAGCGCATCGGGCTGTCGCCGCTCACCGCCAAGCCTCGCCGCAGCTCCAAACGCGCAGTTTCCATACAGCCACGCTGCACGAGCGTGTCGGCCAGGTTGTACCGTGCGGTCACATGCGATGGATCGTCTGCGAGCAACTCGCGATAGAGCGATTCCGCGAGCACAAACTGTTTGCGCCTATAAGCGATGTTTGCGAGTCCTAAGAGCGGCCAGCTCGAGCCTGGCCATGCTGCACGGGCGGTGTCGTAGGCTGCCGCTGCACTGTCCAGATGTCCCACGGCCTCGAGGCCCGCCGCAGCCATTAGATAGCGCTCGGGCTCCGGTTCGGCCGGCAACTCGTGCGGTCGCAGTACGACCATGGCCCATTGGCCGCCCCGCTCCCAAGTGTTCGCAAACTGGCGCAGCGATATGAGCTCGCGGCGCTTCGTGCCAGAGCGCAGGATGACCTGGCCGCTCGCTCTATCGAAACCCACGACCACGGCGAAATGCCATTGCGGCCAATGCCGCAGGCCCAGGTTCTGCAGCACGAGCACCGGTCGCTGCGATTGCACCTCGCGCAACACGGCACGCACCGACGTCGGCAATACATAGGGAACACGATCGAACCGACGCGTGGCGGCAATCAGCTCGGTTTGCAGACTGCCTTTGCGGCCAGGTAGATAAACCAGCGGCACGAGCGTGTCAGGAGTGACCGAGACGTTCGAGCGCTGCAGCACTGTGGCCAGCGCCGCCGGTCCGCATTGGAACTCCGCT
>CBJNAT010000390.1:0-4130 GCA_966434585.1 uncultured Gammaproteobacteria bacterium
CGGTGGATTCGCTGCTGTGGTCCGATCCGCTCACCGGCGAGATTCAGCGCAAAGTGCCGCGCGTGACGATCTTCCCCTCGTCGCATTACGTGACACCCAAGGAGCGGCTGATTCGCGCGGTGGATCAGATTCGAGATGAGTTGCACGAGCGGCTGGAGCAGTTGAAGTCCCAGGGCAAGCTGGTGGAAGCGCAGCGCCTCGAGCAACACACGCGTTTCGATCTCGAGATGATGAAAGAGCTCGGCTATTGCAACGGCATCGAGAACTATTCCCGCTATCTGTCCGGGCGTAGCGCAGGCGAGCCGCCGCCGTGCTTGTTCGACTATCTGCCGGAGAACTCGTTGCTGGTCGTCGACGAGAGCCATCAGACGATTCCGCAGCTCGGCGCCATGTATCGCGGCGATCGTTCGCGCAAGGAGACGCTCGTCGAATATGGATTTCGCTTGCCGTCCGCGCTCGACAACCGGCCGTTGCGATTCGACGAGTGGGAGAAGCTCGCGCCGCAAATGATCTTCGTGTCGGCGACGCCGGGACCCTATGAGCTGCAGCGCTCTGGCCAAGTCGTCGAGCAACTCGTCCGGCCCACTGGATTGGTCGATCCGCAAGTCGACGTGCGACCGGTGCGTACGCAGGTCGATGATGTGCTGTCCGAAATCAGGCTTTGTGTCGATCGCAACGAGCGTGTGCTCATCACGACCCTCACCAAGCGCATGGCTGAGGACCTCACGGAGTATCTGGAAGAGCACGGCGTGAAAGTGCGCTATCTGCACTCCGACATCGACACCGTGGAGCGCACCGAAATCATTCGCGACTTGCGTCTCGGCAAGTTCGACGTGCTGGTCGGCATCAACCTGCTGCGTGAAGGTCTCGACATGCCCGAGGTGTCGCTGGTTGCCATCCTCGATGCGGACAAGGAGGGCTTTCTCCGCTCGGAAAACTCGCTCATTCAGACGATCGGCCGCGCGGCACGCAATTTGAACGGACGCGCGATTCTGTATGCAGATCAGATGACGGGATCGATACAGCGCGCGCTGAATGAAACGGCACGTCGACGACAGAAGCAGATCGACTTCAATGAGCAGCATGGCATCGTGCCGCGAGGCATCCAGAAGGCTGTCGCGGACATCATGGAAGGAGCGCATGCCGAAGGCGGGCGAGGGCAGAAGAAGGCCAAGGTTGCGGAGCCCCGGACCTCGTACGAAAGCCTCACGCCAGAGCAGGCTGTGCGGCGGATCAAGAAACTCGAGCAAGAAATGTACAAGCACGCACGTAATCTCGAGTTCGAAGAGGCGGCGCGGCTTCGCGATGAGATCCACAAACTGCGGCAGGTGGAGCTCGGGTTCGGCGCCGCGAAGGCCGGATGAGTCGCGGATCGTTGCGCGCGTGTTGCGGGAGATCGGACCCGCCGCTATCCTTTGCCGCCCTTTTTAGCGCGCGTAGCTCAGCGGTAGAGCATCACCTTGACATGGTGGGGGTCACAGGTTCGATCCCTGTCGCGCGCACCAATTTTTCTTTTTGCTCCCCTTTTCTTTTAATTGGAAAAGAAAAAGGGGATGACATCAGGGAGCGCTGAAGGCGCACCGACCCAAGCGTAGCGTTCTCTAGAGTCCGACCATGCCCGTCATTACTCTGCCCGATGGCAGCCGCCGCGAATTTGCCCACCCGGTCACGGTGGAGCAGGTGGCGACCAGCATTGGGCCCGGGCTAGCGAAAGCTGCGCTGGCAGGCAAGGTGGACGGGAAGGTCGTCGATACTTCTTATCTGATCGACCGCGACGCTAGTCTGGCGATTCTGACGGACAAAGATCCCGAGGGACTCGAGACCATCCGTCACTCGACAGCCCATCTGCTTGCGCACGCGGTGAAGAGTCTCTTTCCCGAAGCGCAGGTCACGATCGGTCCCATCATCGAAGACGGCTTTTATTACGACTTCTCGTTGTCGCGGCCGTTTACGCCCGAGGATCTCGCTAAGATCGAAGAGAAGATGAAGGAGCTCGCGAAAGCCGACTACAAAGTGACGCGCCGCGTGATGGCGCGCGATGACGCCGTGAAGTTCTTCAAAGATCAGGGCGAGCATTACAAGGCCGAGATCATCGCGAGCATTCCCGGGGACGAACAGATCAGCCTGTACGGTCAGGACAACTGGATCGACCTCTGCCGCGGCCCGCACGTGCCAAGCACGGGCAAGCTCAAGGCCTTCAAGCTCATGAAGGTGGCCGGCGCGTACTGGCGCGGCGATTCGCGCAACGAAATGCTGCAGCGGATCTACGGCACCGCGTGGCCGGATGAGAAGAGCCTCAAGGCTTACCTGACGCGACTCGAAGAAGCGGAGAAGCGCGATCACCGCCGCATCGGCAAGGCGCTCGATCTATTCCATATTCAGGAAGAAGCGCCGGGGATGGTGTTCTGGCACGAGCGCGGGTGGCGCCTGTACCAGACCATCCAGCAGTACATGAGCGAGTTGTGGCGGCTGAATGGCTACAAGGAAATCCGCACGCCGCAGCTCGTCGATCGATCGCTCTGGGAGAAATCCGGGCACTGGGACAAATTCCACTCGGACATGTTCATCACCGAGTCCGAGAAGCGGCTGTTCGCGGTCAAGCCGATGAATTGCCCCTGCCATATCCAGATCTACAACCAGGGCGTGAAGAGCTATCGCGATCTACCGCTGCGGCTTGCGGAGTTCGGATCATGTCATCGCAACGAGGCCTCGGGCGCGTTGCACGGCCTCATGCGTGTCCGCGGCTTCGTGCAAGACGACGCACACATCTTCTGTGTGGAAGATCAGATCCAGGCAGAAGTCAGCACCTTCATCGATCTGCTTCACAAGGTATACGACGACTTTGGATTCAAGGAGTTGACGTACAAACTTGCGACGCGACCTGTCAATCGCATTGGCTCCGACGAAGCTTGGGACCGGGCCGAGAAGGCGCTGGCGACAGCACTCGACAGCCGCAGCTTGCCTTGGGCTGAGAAACCCGGCGAAGGCGCGTTCTACGGTCCCAAGATCGAGTTCACCCTGCGCGACTCGATCGGCCGCTATTGGCAGTGCGGCACAATTCAGGTGGATTTCTCGATGCCAGGGCGTCTCGGGGCGGAATACGTGGCGGCGGACGGTTCGCGGCAGGTACCCGTCATGCTGCACCGGGCGATCTTCGGCTCACTCGAGCGTTTCCTTGGCATTCTCATCGAGGAGCACGCCGGTTCATTTCCGACGTGGCTCGCACCCGTGCAGGGCGTCGTGATGAGCATCACGGACGCGCAGGCCGAATACGCCGCACGCGCTACTGAACTCCTGAAAAATCAGGGGCTTCGCATTGAATCAGACTTGCGGAACGAGAAGGTCGGTTTTAAGATCCGCGAACACACGCTGCAACGCATTCCCTATTTGCTAGTCGCAGGCGAACGCGAAGCAGGTTCGAATTCTCTGGCCGTGCGCACGCGCAGCGGCAAGGATCTCGGCGCAATTTCCTTGGAAATGCTGGCCGAGAAACTTGTTCGCGAAGTCGCGAGCCGCGGCCGGACCATTTTGGAGGTATGACGCATCGCTGCTCCCATCGCAAAGCGCATTCGGCGCAATGAAGACATCACGTCCCCGCAACTGCGCATCATCGATGCGGAGGGCAATCAAGCGGGCGTGATGAGTCGAGCGGAAGCACTGGACATGGCGACGCAAGCCGGCCTCGACCTGGTCGAGGTTTCGCCGATGGCAGAGCCACCCGTGTGCCGAATCATGGACTTCGGCAAGTTCTTGTTCGAACAGAACAAGAAGGCACACGCGGCAAAGCGCAAGCAGAAGCAGATTCAGATCAAAGAAGTGAAGTTTCGTCCCGGAACGGAAGAGGGCGACTATCAGGTGAAGCTCAGAAACCTGATTCGTTTTCTTCAGGAAGGGGACAAGGCCAAGATCACGTTACGTTTTCGCGGCCGTGAAATGGCCCATCAGGAGATCGGTCGCGAGCTCTTGAGCCGGGTACAGAACGACTTGTCCGCTTATGGGCAAATCGAGTCGAACCCGATGATGGAAGGTCGGCAGATGGTCATGCTGATCGGGCCGAAGAAGAAGTGAGCAGCTAGCGTTCGAGTGCTTGCACTCGACCTGGCTGTCCCGCCTTGAAGACAGCTCATAGA
>CBJNAT010000391.1:0-4129 GCA_966434585.1 uncultured Gammaproteobacteria bacterium
CGAGGACGTCGTCTTTGCCGCCGCGAGCGGATGAGCCGCCCGCTGCTTCAGCATCGCCGCCCGCCTCCCCTGGTGCGGAGGACTGGCTTGCCAGAGAGCTTGCCGCTTCGGCCAAGGCACGTGCCTTCGTCTCGATCACATCCTTGTCATCGCCGTTCAGCGCGGTCTTCAAATCCGCGAGCGCGGATTCGATCTTTGCACGGTCGGCACCCGGTACTTTGTCGCCGGCTTCCTTCAAGCTCTTATCGGTCTGGTGCAGCAACGCATCGGCGCGGTTACGCACTTCGACCAGCTCGCGGAAGCGCTTGTCCTCCTCGGCATGCGCCTCGGCGTCGCGCACCATGCGCTTGATCTCGTCCTCCGACAGACCGCTGGAGGCTTTGATCACGATCTTCTGCTCCTTTCCCGTCGCCTTGTCCTTCGCGGACACGTTCAGGATGCCTTTCGCGTCGATGTCGAATGTGACCTCGATCTGCGGCATGCCGCGCGGCGCCGACGGAATGCCCTCCAGATTGAACTGGCCCAGCGACTTGTTATCGCCCGCCCGTTGACGCTCACCCTGCAGCACGTGAATGGTCACGGCGCTCTGGTTGTCGTCGGCTGTCGAGAACACCTGCGTAGCCTTGGTCGGAATGGTCGTATTCTTCTCGATCAGCTTGGTCATGACGCTGCCCAGCGTCTCGATGCCGAGCGAAAGCGGCGTCACGTCCAGGAGCAGCACGTCCTTCACTTCGCCGGACAACACCCCGGCCTGGATCGCAGCGCCGACCGCCACGGCTTCGTCCGGGTTCACGTCCTTACGGGGTTCCTTCCCAAAGAAGTCCTTTACGACCTTCTGCACCAGCGGCATGCGGGTCTGGCCGCCGACCAGAATTACTTCCGCGATGTCTTTGATGGAGACACCGGCATCCTGCAGGGCCGTTCGGCAGGGACCGACGGTCTTCTGGACGAGATCTTCGACCAGCGACTCGAGTTTGGCGCGCGTGAGCTTGATGTTGAGGTGCTTTGGACCGGATGCGTCTGCCGTGATGTAGGGCAGGTTGATCTCGGTCTGCTGGCTGGACGACAGCTCGATCTTGGCTTTTTCCGCAGCCTCCTTCAGACGCTGCATCGCAAGAGGATCCTTGCGAACGTCCACACCGCTCTCCTTCTTAAACTCCTCGGAGAGGTAATCGATGATGCGCTTGTCGAAGTCTTCACCGCCCAGGAACGTATCGCCGTTCGTGGCCAGCACTTCGAACTGGCGTTCGCCGTCGACATCGGCTACTTCAATGATCGAAACGTCGAACGTACCGCCGCCTAGGTCGTAGACCGCGATCTTGCGATCGCCGCCCTGCTTGTCCATGCCGTACGCGAGCGCCGCGGCCGTAGGCTCGTTGATGATGCGCTTGACGTTCAAACCCGCGATCTTGCCGGCGTCTTTCGTTGCCTGGCGTTGCGAGTCATTGAAGTACGCGGGAACGGTAATGACCGCTTCGGTGACGGTCTCTCCAAGGAAGTCCTCGGCGGTCTTCTTCATCTTCATGAGCACGCGCGCGGAGACTTCCGGCGCTGCCATCTTCTTGCCCTGCGCCTCTACCCAAGCGTCGCCGTTGTCGGCCTTGACGATCTTGTAGGGCACCATGCCGATGTCTTTCTGTACGACGTCATCGCTGAACTTGCGGCCGATCAGACGCTTCACAGCGAAGAGGGTGTTCTGCGGATTGGTCACCGCCTGGCGCTTGGCCGACTGGCCGACCAGCACTTCATCGTCCTTCGTAAAGGCAACGATGGACGGCGTGGTGCGGTCGCCCTCGCTGTTCTCGATCACGCGCGGCTTGCCGCCCTCCATGATCGCGACGCACGAGTTGGTCGTGCCGAGATCGATGCCGATGACTTTACCCATGGCCAAACTCCTGAATGAATCGACTCAAAAAGTGAAAACTTGCGCTGTTCTATGCGGTCGGCGCGATGTGTTTCAAGCGCTTGCGTGCGGCGGTTGCAGTTCTTAGTTCTGCGTCGGTGCGCGCGCGACGATCACCCGCGCAGGCCGCAACAGCCGGCCATTCAGCCGATACCCTTTCTGGATGACCTGCACGACGTTGTTGGGCGGAACGGTCGTGGATTCCTGCATGACCATGGCCTCGTGGAGCTCCGGGTTGAAGGGCTGGCCGGTCGGATCGAGCTCTTCGATACCCGACTTCTCGAAGGCCTTCGCGAGCAGTTTCAGGGTGGCTTCTGAACCGGCGAGCAGACTGTTCGCATCGGATTGGGGGCCGTTGGCCAAAGCCAGCTCCAGGCTGTCCTTCACGCCCACCAGCTCGGCCGCAAACTTCTCCAGCGCAAACTTATGCGCCTGCTCGACATCGCGAGCCGCGCGTTTGCGCACGTTCTCCAGCTCAGCCAACGCACGGTAGTAAAGGTCCTTGTGCTCGGCAGCGCGCGCCTCCGCCTGAGTCAGCGCCTGCTGCAGGCTCTCGGTATCGGCGTAGGACGGCGGCGGCGTCCCATTCTCGGGCGCGGCGGCCTGCGGCTGTGGAGGCTCTTCACTCATGCTGTATCGCTCCGTAGTTGAATGTGGCCGCCAATGCGGCCCGCCGCTGCGGGAAGCCGCAGCGCAAAGTCGGCGAGTTTGGGGATCAGCCGCGAGAATTCAAGGCCGCGCCGAGCAGCTTGGCCGTGACGTCGACGATGGGGATGATGCGCTCGTACGCCATGCGCGTGGGTCCAATCACCCCGAGGACACCCACGACCTCCCGGTCCAGCGTGTACGGAGCGGTGACGACGCTGCAGTCGTCGAGGATGGTGTAGCCAGACTCCTGCCCGATGAAGATCTGCACGCCCTCTGCATGCAGGCTTTGGTCGAGCAGATGAAGAATGTCGCGCTGTTGAGTGAACGCTTCGAACAGGCGCCGCAGCTTCTCGACGTTCGAGAGCTCCGCGAACTCCATCAGGTTCGTCTCGCCCGCCATTACGTACTCCATTCGGGCACTTTCCTTGGGTACTACCACCTGCTGAGCCAGCCGAACCGCATCGAGCATCAGCTGATTCAGGGTTTCGCGAGTCTCCTTGAGCTGCGTCAGCAGGTGTTCGCGAACCTGCGTCAGCTCCTTCCCCCCAAACTCTTGATTCAAGTAGTTCGATGCCCGTCGCAGCTCCTCGGCAGTGAAATTCCGCTCGAGCTGCAGAATCCGGTTCTGCACCTCTCGGCCGTTGACGATGAGGATCGCCAACGCGCGATTGCCCGAGAGCGGCACGAATTCCATCTGAGTGAGCGCTGCGTGGCTCTGACGGGGAATCGTCACCACGCCGGCCAAACGCGTCACTGTGGACAACATCTTCGACGCAGCGGCGACGAGCGCTTTCGGATCATCGGCGTGTTGGCCAAGCAGCTGCTGGATCTCGAACACCCTGCTGTCGTCCACAGGCTCGAACTTGAGCAGCGTGTCGACGAAGAATCGATAGCCCTTATCGGTGGGAATGCGACCGGCCGAGGTGTGGGGCGAGGTCACGAAGCCGTGTTCTTCCAGATCCGCCATGACGTTGCGGATGGTCGCGGCGGACAGTCGCACGCCCAGGTCCCGCGAGAGCGTACGGGAGCCGACCGGCTGCCCGTCGCGAATATAGTGCTCCACCAGCAGCTTCAGCAGCTGCTGTGCCCGATCGCTCAAGAGCTCTTCAGTAACCTCGGCGCTCATTGGTCGACTCGATACGGACTGGGGTGTCGTCTTACGCGGACGCAACGGAAGCTAGCATGGAGCAACCGACTGTCAAGCGCCCTCAGAAATGCTGACCATCGATGCTCGCTACCGGCTCGCTGCTTCGCTAATGTGTGGGCTGCCGCGGTTAACCCAACCCGAACTTATGCCCGTTCACGCGCCACGATTTCAGCACGTCGCCTTGGTCGGCCGGGGAGAAGATCCGCGCGTTGCGAACACACTCCGGGACATCGCTGCGCACTTGTCGGCACAAGGTTGCCAGGTACTCGTGCAACACACTCTGAACCTTGAGTTTGCTGTGCCCGCGACTGCAGTCGAGGACCGCGCTCTGATGGGTCGAGCACAGCTCATCGTGGCAGTCGGAGGCGACGGCACCATGCTTCACGCGGCGCGGCTGGCGGCACCGGCGCGCGTGCCCTTGCTCGGGGTAA
>CBJNAT010000392.1:0-4124 GCA_966434585.1 uncultured Gammaproteobacteria bacterium
TAGCTCCAGAAGAACCAGCCGAGATATTTCTCGAACGTCGCGAGCTGCGTGGCGGCGTAACCGCGGTACGCGATGTGCTCGCCGAACGCATCCATGCGCTCGCGAGGTTCGTTCGCGGCATCTTGCGCCCATAGCGACATGAACTTGAGATCGAGCCCGAGGCTCCATTCGCCCACGATCACGGGCAGGTGGAAGTCGCGGATGAGCTCGTCGGCTTCCGTCTTCCAGTCGGTGGCCGACTTGATCAAGTGGCCGTAGATGTCGAGATCGATGTCGCTCTGCACGAAGCACTGATAGCGGTGGATATCGAAGACGACGTTTTCGAAGCTCGGCGCACGCATGAAGCCCTCGTATTCGCGGAACGAACGAAAGCCATCGTGAAAGATCACCGCAACGCGGTGGGCTTCACAGTAGCGGCGAATGCGCTCATAAGCCTGCACATAGAAGCGCTGCAGGTAATCGGTCGGCACATCCCACCGCGGCTCGTTCAGCACTTCGATGCCGCGTAGTTGAGAGTGGCTGCCGTACCGCTGAGCCAGCCGCTCGAGCACCGTGAGCGAGTGTTCCAGGTACTCCGGGCGGGTATGCCATTCGCAGATGTCCTTGATGCCGCCATTGTCGAAGCCGTTCTGACATCCGGGTGCAGCGTGCAGATCGACGATCACCTGCAGATCGAATTCACGTGCCCATTCGAACGCGCGATCGAGCACGCGGAGCCCACCGCTCACGAACGGTTGATGGCGAGCACCGTAGACCGCGTGATACGGGTACTCCGGCCCGAAAAGCCAATGGCCAACGGGAATGCGCACGGCGTTGATGCCGATACCCGCAAGCCATGCGAAGTCCTCGCGTGTGATGAACGTAGTCCAGTGCTCGTGCAGACGCTGCGCTGCCTGATCGCCGAGTTCAACACACCAACGCGTCTCGTCTTCCGCGGCCAGGCCGTTAAACAAGCTCGGCGTCATCCACCGCTCGAGCACGAGCCAGCCGCCGAGATTCACGCCACGGCACTTCATTGCGATTTCAATCCCACTTCATCGACCTTCACGAGCGAGTGCAGACGTTGCAGGCGCTGGAGCGGATCGAGCATCTCTAAGCAGCGCTGCTTCTCGCTGAGCGGCAGCGGCAGGATCTCGACGCAACGCATACTCACCCAGGAGGCGTCGTTGAGTTGCATGGGGATGGGCTCGTAGAGCGAGCCGAGCTGCGGCAGAGTGTGTCGGAGCAACATCGCGAGCGGCTCACTGTCGGCCGGAAGACGCAGCACCGGTTCTTCGCGAAGCCACTCCACATCGCCGACGTTCAAGCCATCCGTTTGCTGATGCTTCACCTTGATCTCGAAGCGACGCTGGCCAAGTCCGGTGATGCCGAGCAAGCCATCCTCTAACTTTTCGAAATCGGTAATACGCGCCGTGGTGCCGATAGCTTCGGTCTGCACCTCGCGCCCCACTTCGGCGCCGGCCACGAGGCGCACGACGCCGAACTCGGTGCCCTCGCGCATGCAACGGCCAATCATGTCGAGATAGCGCGCTTCGAAGATGCGCAGCTTGAGGGGGCCGCCTGGAAACAACACGAGCTGCAGCGGAAACAGCGGGATGGTGGCGAGCATCGTGTGTTCCTCTAGGAGGCGTGAGGCCTGAGGTCTGAGGCCTGAGGTCGGAAAGGCCGCTGTATATCTTGCCTCACGCCTGCAGCCTCACGCCTCACGCCTATCGGACGCAAACGCGCGCAGTCGCGCCGTCGCGGCATCCAGCGTTGCGTCCTGTTTCGCAAAGCAGAAACGCAACAACCCTAGGTGCGGCGGCTCTGCATAGAACGGGGAAATCGGAATCGATGCAACTCCGGCTTCGACGAGGAGCCGATCGGCGAGTACGCGATCGCTGTCCGTACTGATCGCACCGAAATCGACGAGCTGAAAATACGTGCCCTGGGAAGGGATGATTCGCAACGGTGTGCCCGCGAGCGCCGCTATGAAGCGATCGCGCTTGGCTTGAAAGAACGCGGCCAGCCGATCGGTGTACTGCGGCTCTTCAGCAAGGAATGTGGCAATCGCCGATTGCAGCGGTGTTGCGATGGTGAACGTGTTGAACTGATGCACGCGCCGCAGCTCGCGCGTGAGCTCAGCGCCCGCGATCACGTAGCCGACGCGCCAGCCGGTCGCATGCAGAGGTTTGCCGAAAGAAAACACGCTCACCGTGCGGTCGCGCAACGCGGGTCGAGCGCACAAACCGGTGTGCGTCCCGCCGTCGAACACCATGTGCTCGTACACCTCATCGGCGAGTACCAGGATGTCGGTGCCAGTCACGGCGCGCTCCAGTGCCTCAATGTCCGCCGTGCTCAATGTTCGCCCAACCGGGTTCTGTGGCGTATTCACGATGATCAGCCGCGTGCGCGACGTGATCTTCGCTCCCACCTCATCCCAGTCGATCTGAAACGTCGGCGGCCGCAAAGCAATGTGCACGGGCTTGCCCCCGGCCAGCAGAATCGCGGGTGCGTACACGTCGTAGCTGGGATCGAAGACGATCGCCTCGTCATCGCGATCAACCAGCGCCTGGACGGCCGAAAAGAGGCCTTCGGTGGCGCCCAAGGTAATCGTGATCTCGCTGCTCGGGTCGAACCGCGATGCGTAACGTTGCTCGAAGCGGCTCGCGATGATTTCGCGCAGTGCCGGCAGGCCCGGCATCGGCGCGTACTGGTGATAGCCGCGCTGAGCTTGCTCGCCCAGCAACTCGCGCAGCCGTCTCGGGGGGTCGTAGTCCGGGAAGCCCTGCGCCAGATTGATCGCGCCGAGTTCTTGCGCACGCTGCGTGATGACGGTGAACAGCGTCGTGCCCACGTGCGGCAATTTGGAGACGAGTCGCGGCATGGAGGCATCTTAATGGAAGCGCAGCAGGCGTATGCTTCGCCGCCGAACAACATGGAGAGCTTCATGCGACCCCTCATTGTCTTTGTCGCGCTTCAGACACTCGTGTCGCCCGTGGTGCTGGCAGCACCGCCGCAAACGGAAGAACAGAAGACGCTGTATGCGATCGGCCTCGCCTTGGGCCAGAACGCGGCGCCCTTCGAGCTCACAGCGGCCGAGCTTGCCTACGTGCAGCAGGGGTTCGCCGACGCAGCCCTCGGTAAGCCGCCCGTCGTACAGGTCCAGCAGTACATCAGCCGCATTCAGGAGTTGCAGAAAACGCGAGGTGAAACGGCGGCACAGCGTGAGTCGCAGTCCGGCGATGCGTATCTCGCCAAAGCGGCGCAGGAGAAGGGCGCCACCAAAACCGCATCGGGCCTGATCATTCAGACGATTCGCCCGGGCACCGGTCCTGCACCGAAGGCGACGGACACGGTGAAAGTGCATTACCACGGCACACTCATCAACGGCAAAGTGTTCGACAGCTCCGTGCAACGCGGCGAGCCGGCCACATTCCCGCTGAACGGCGTGATCCCCTGCTGGACCGAAGGGCTGCAGTTGATGAAGGTTGGCGGCAAGAGTCGGTTGACCTGTCCCGGCAAGCTCGCGTATGGGGAGCGCGGTGCACCGCCAGATATCAAACCCGGTGCGACGCTGATATTCGAGGTGGAGCTGCTCGAGATCGCGAAGTAGCGGAATCGGCGTGGGGCATTCTTGCCGTGTGCCTTTGTGCAACATGGCGCCCTACGCCCTCGATGACGCGCCATCGAGACGAGCATCTACGTCGTGTTCAGAATCGATGGTTGAACTGCATTGCGCCCCACATGAGGTCACGCGCGGCGAGCCCGCGACGAATCTCGGCCGTCTGACAGTTCAATGTGTACGTGATCTGGGTGTTCGGTTGCAGCTGGGTTGATAGCCCAATCCAGACGTGCGTCACGACGGGCTCGAGCTCGAGTGGCTGAAGCGCACCTCGCTGTGCCGGAATTGACCCTGCAGCAGGGCGTTGTACGCGCGGGCCTGAAGCCTCAGGCCGAAGAACGCATACCACTCGGAGCGCGTCGATCTGCAGGAGGATGCCTGCACTTTCATCCGCAACAGTGCCGTGAGATGCGGCGATCGCGGTGACGGCGCACAGGGGGAGCACAACTGCAATGCGCCACGCGCCAGGAAGGCGTCTGTTCGCCATCGTACTTCCCCCTGGTTGAGCCGAGGGCTATGC
>CBJNAT010000393.1:0-4124 GCA_966434585.1 uncultured Gammaproteobacteria bacterium
CATCGTCCCCGACGACGCACACCCCACGACCGTCTGGCTTCATCGCGTGCAGGATCTGCGCCTGCAAGACGTTCGTGTCCTGATACTCATCGACGAGCACATGATCGAAGAGCGCGCCGAACTCGGCCGCCACGTCCGTTTCCTGCATCAAGGCATGCCAATACAGCAGCAAGTCATCGTAATCGAGCACGTTCTGCTCGATCTTCACCTCGACATAGCGGCGGAATAGCTGCTGCAGCTCGTCTAGCCACGGCAAGCACCACGGAAAGCTGTCCTTCAAGCTGTGCTCCAGCGAGCACTGGGTGTTCACACGATGGGAATAGATCGCGAGGCAAGTGTCTTTGCGCGGAAAGCGCTGCTCTTTTCGTGCGAAGCCGAGATCCTGACGCACGACGTCCAGTAGATCGGCCGCATCGCCACGGTCAGCCACGCTGAACGTTTCCGATAATCCGGCCCGTGTCGCGTAGCGACGCAGCAAGCGGTTGCCGACAGAGTGAAACGTGCCTGCCCACGGCAAGCGGGTGGCACTTGGCGAGGCGTCCTCGTGTTTGGCAGCACTCACGATCTGCTGGGCCCGCCGGATCAGCTCCTGCGCGGCCCGGCGCGTGAAGGTGAGCAGCAGCAGCCGCTCGGGTGACACGCCCTGCATGAACAGATGCGCCACCCGATGCGCCAATGTGCTGGTCTTGCCCGTACCCGCGCCTGCAATGATCAACAGCGGGTCGCAAGTGAATCGCTCGTCCGCGCGCTCCCCGAACAGCGCGGCGCGCCGTTGCTCCGCGTTGAGACGATCGAGCCAGGATGGAGTTGGAACGGCGACAGCACTCATGAGCAGCTCGGATCAGGTCGGGCTCGCATTATGCGCCGCGACTGTATATGCATCCATAACTAGTCGCGCAGCTGAAGAGTTTCGATTACCACGCGATCTAGCCCGTGGGGCTCGGTCGTATTGAACGTCACGAGCGGGCCGCGGAGGGGCAACGGGGACGAGGGCTTCGCAAGCTCTTGCAACAACTCGGACAAGTTCTCACCATCCGGATGAGCAGGATGACGCGACCGACTCTGCGCTCGCCGACGCAGGCGCTGTTCGATCACGGGCACGGAGGCCGAACACCACACCTGAGTAAACTGCACGCGTTCATACAGCGCCTCGAAAGCACCCTGCGTTTGGAACCAGCGGAAGTTCCCCTCGAGAATGCAATCGATGCGCGCGTCCACGAGTTGTCGCGCGACGTCGAACATCAGGGCATAGCTTGCGACACTCAGCCCACGCGACGCACCGGCATCCGCTGCACCTAACGTGTCGAACAAGCGCTCTTTGATCGCATCCTTCGCGAGCAGCGGCCACTGCAGTTGCGCCTGCAGGCGCGAGGCCACGGTGCTCTTTCCCGTTGCCGGTAATCCGCTGATCACGAGGATGCGGGAACGATCAGAACGCTTGCGCTCCATGATGCCTTCGCGGACCCTGCGGCTCGTTGCTGGTTTGGAGATCGGTGTGAAGAAGACTATCTATCGCGGACGCGTGATCGAGCTGACTGTGGAAACAGTGCGACTACCCAACGGTGCACAGGCAGAGCTCGAGATCATCCATCATCCCGGCGGAGCAGCGGTCGTTGCGCTCGATGCCGAGCGTCGCATCTGCCTGCTCCACCAGTATCGGCATGCAGCCGGCGGATACATCCTCGAACTGCCCGCCGGCAAGATCGACAATCGCGAACCGCCGTTCGAGACCGCGCAACGCGAATTGGAGGAAGAAGCCGGTCACCGCGCTGCTCGCTGGGATTCGCTGGGTCATTATGTGAGTTCTCCCGGCGTGTTCACAGAAGTCGTTCATCTGTATCTTGCACGCGATTTATCCGCGGCAACCGCGGCGCCCGAGCAGCATGAAGTCTTCGAAGTGCGTTGGACGCCATTGCGCGAGGCGCTCGACATGGCCACTACTGGAAAAATTTCCGACGGTAAATCGCTCGTTGCCATCTTTAGAACTGTTCAGCGCTTTCCCGAGCTCGTGCGTTGAGAATTCACGGACGTGACACGGTTCACGGACGTGAAGAGTTGCACAGCAACGAGGACATCTTCTTCGTAGACTTTCTCGCGTTGTCGCTTTTCGTCGACGTCGAGGCACTCGTGAAAGACAAGTTGGCCAAACTTGGATATCGCTTACGTCCCCGCTCGGGCAAGACCGAGTCGCACGAGCGACCGGGCGAGGTCGCGTTCGACGATCGCGGCAATGCCGTGTACCAATGGAACAACCAGCGGCTGACAGGCGACAACGAGCAGGCAGAGGAACTGCGTTATGAGGCGCTCAGGACCGAAGGCCTCGCCTTGGTCGAGGATGAACCGCCCCCAGAGGCCATGATCCGCGCGAATCCGAAGGGCACCCGCCTGGGCTACAACCCGTACCAGAGCGGCATGATTCAGAAGAAGCCGCAGCGCAAGACCGACCTGCGCGAGCTATCGCGCTGGATCGAGATGAAACGCAAGCTCGAGCCGAGCAAGAAGTAGCTCGACTCGACTACGCGAACACGCTGCGCATCTTCACGGGATGACCTAGCCGGAAAAAGCGCCGCAAGCTCGCAAGCCACGCCTCCGGTTGCGCGCGGCGCCGAGCGAGAAACCGCTCATCGATCGCACGGCAGAAATAGGCCGCCTGCCGATTGGCCTCGCGATATCGATCGCGATGCTCCTCGCGCAAGTTCGGCGCGTAGCTCACGTGATGAAACAAGCGGGAATGCAGATGACGTGGAAAGCGTCCGCTCGACTGTTCGAGCAGTAACAGCATGGCACTCGCGTATTTGTCCACCTCCGCTTGCAGCTCGAGCTCGAGTAGCGAGACTTCACGGCCGCGCTCGGCACTCCAGATCAGGTAGTGGAAGTGGCTGATGCCTTCCAATGCGGTGCAGAAGTCCTGCAGGTTGCACTCATTTAGGTGCCGCAAGGGATCGTGTTCGGCGAGTCGATCGAGCACGCGCTCGTCGATGTACACCGACAGATGCAACTCGTCGTGCGAGTGGCTGACCAGCACTTGCTCATCCGACAGAGGCTCGCTCGTGTCGTTGGCAAGTCGCCGAGCGTGATCCGGATCGGTCACGAGGAACTCGCTGACGGCGGCGCTCACGGGAGCGTCGTTCAAGCGAGTCACGAGCGCCTGCAAGCGCTGCGCAACGGCGTGCCGCCGCGCTTTCTGGGTGTGATCGCGCATAGGCCGCCTATTGCGCCGACACGCTGCCCGCGACCGGTGCAACCCCGAGCTTCTGCAGAATCGCGTGTGCTCGCGGACTCCCCGTCTTCATCCAGATTTCATAGAGCCGCAGGATGTCTTTATCCGTGTGCGTGTAGGCCATCTCCGCAACGCTATTGAGCACGTCCACGACACGTTGGAATTTCTGCGCGAGCTCGAGATAAATCGCCGCAAGTGCCTGAGTGCGAATGCGATTGCGGGCGACTTCTGCGAGCGTGCCGTAGGCACGGCCGCCCATTGCGATGTGGTAATCGATGTCGATGAGCTTGCGCGCGAAGCTGCGGGCGAAGAAGCCGGCGATGAACAGCGATACATCGCCAAGCCGCCGCAATGCCTGTTCGCGTTGCTCGGCCGTCGGCGCTTCGGCGGCTTGCGCCAGCATGTGCGCCAGCGGCTTCAACCGAATGCCTTCCTGCGTGCGCTCGTACAGTTCTTCCGAACGAGCGAACATGGTGAGCACATTCACGACGTAGTGCTCGGTGTGATCGTCGATGGCCACGCGCTGCTCACGCAACGCGTGCTGCACGGATTCGTGGAAGAACTCGCGCAGATTGCTGACCGCAATCAACCCTGGGGGTTTAGCGTGACTGTCGAAGACCTCCATACATGGGACACCTCTACCGCCTATGAACCTGTGCGTTGAGCAACCGCTATGGCTTGTGCGTTGCACGCGACGTGCCAATTGAAACCTGTAACGGCTGCTCGCCTTTCGAAACTAAGTTAACTGTAGCAATGACGGAAATGTGACTGCAGATCCGTGATTCGGTTCGCAGCACGGCGATTGGCAGCTTGGGCGATGGAGTGCTGATACGGAAGTCGGCTAGTAAAAAACAGCGACTCGGGCATCCTGCCACTCGCGCTGTGGCTCCGGGGAAAAAGTGTG
>CBJNAT010000394.1:0-4120 GCA_966434585.1 uncultured Gammaproteobacteria bacterium
CGACGCCGCTGCTCGTGAGCGAGCCCAAGCGCAAGGGGTTCGGGACCGACCTCATCGAGCGCGAGCTCAAACACATCCTGCAGGCAACGACGCAGTTTCAGTTCGAGCCGCACGGCCTGCGGGTGTCCATTGCTATTCCCGTGCTGCCGGACCGCCTGCGGATTCCCACCGAGGTAGGAACGTCATGAGCCCACGCACGCGCTCAATTCTCGTGGTCGAGGACGAACCACTGATCGCAATGGATCTGCAACTGCTGCTCGAGGAATGCGGCTACGAAGTCATCGGTCCGGCGAGCACCGTGACTGAAGCGCTCGACTGCGTGCGTCAACACCCCGTACTCGCTGCGCTCGTGGATGTGAACCTTAGTGGTGAGTACACCGCGCCCGTCATCACTGAGCTTTTGAGTTCTTCCGTGCCAGTGGTCTTGTTGACCGGTTACGCCTCCAAGACGACGGTGCCGCCGTACAACGCGTGTGCAATCGTGCGTAAACCTTACGATCAGAAGAATCTCTTGCAAGTATTGGAGTACGCGACCGACCACATGGTGGGCATGTCGCCCGCGCCTGCTCCCACGGTGCGCTCGCCCGGCTCGTCCCACTGAGCATCATCATCGGAACCTTCCTGCCGGGCAGACATTGACCGGTGGTCCGCCTTCTGTGGAAGGCGCGCTTCACAGGCGGTCCGGTGCCGAATCGAGACGTGATTGTGGTCGGAGGTTCCGCCGGTGCAGTGGCGGGCTTCAAGGAAGTACTACAGGCATTGCCCCGAGCGCTTCCTGCATCAGTGTTTGTCGTGCTGCACGTCGACCCCGCGTTCGGACACATCATCGCACCCAACATTGCGCGTACCTCGCCGTTGCCGGTCGAAGTCGTCGATACACAACGAACGATCTCGATCGGTCGCGTGTACTTCCCAATTCCGGATCATCACCTCGTGGTCGGCGAGGGACACGTGCGTGTCACGCGCGGGCCGCACGAGAATCTCTGGAGACCTGCGATCGATGTGCTGTTTCGCAGCGCGGCGGTGGCCTACGGCTCTCGCGTGATCGGCGTGCTGTTGAGCGGCAATCTGGATGACGGTACTGCCGGTATGGCTGCTGTCAAGACGTGCGGTGGTGTGGCGGTTATCGAGCGTCCCACCGACGCCAGCTATGCCGACATGCCCGAGACCGCGGCGCTCTTCGTCGACGCCGCTGAGAGGCTGCCGATCGCTGACATCGCCGCACGGCTGATCGAGCTCAGCCAGATGCCCGCGCCGACGGCACCGATTCCGCCGCAGGATCTCATCGATGAAGCGGCGTTCGCAGAACCCGAGTATCAACGCGAAGAGCCTGAGCAGGAACGCAAGCCGTCGATGTTCACCTGCCCGGAGTGCGGTGGCCCGCTATGGGAGCACACCGACAGCGAACTGCGCTTCCGCTGCCTCGTAGGACACAGCTTCCGTGGCGAGAGCCTGCTGAAGGCCGCGGCGGGCACGGTGGAGCGTACGCTCTGGGCCGCGGTGCGCATGTTCGAACAACGCATGCATCTTGCGCGGCGTATGGCATCGCAAGAAGCGAGCCGCGGACGCGAGGTGCGCGCACGGATCTATCTCGAACGCAGCGAGGACTCCGAGCGCCACGCGCGGCGGCTTCGAGAGATGCTCAAAGGGGGCCAGCTGAATCGCTAACGCCGGAACAGCCAGGCGATGACCGAGAGCACCACGCTCACGATGATCATCGTGGTGATCGGGAAAAAGAACTTGAAGCCGGGTCTGTCGATCACGATGTCACCAGGCAACCTGCCGAGCGGCAGCTTCGAAAGCCACGGCCAGGCGACGCCGGCGAGTGCGATCAAGATGCCGAGGATGATGAGAAGGCGTTGCATGGACAAGGGCCTCGGGCTTGGGGCGTGGGGCATGGGCCAGAAAACGATTCTCTTCTCTTCCCCAGGTCCCACGCCCCAGGCCCGACTACAAACTGCTAAACACCCTCACCCTGTGCCTGTGATACGGCAGTACCTCCAGAACGTCGCCCTCGCGCAGGCGTTCCTGAATGTCGCGCCACCAGGACGCCTGGAGGATCTCGCCATGGACCTGCCGAAACAGATCGCGCATGCGGTCGTCCATGCCGAGGAACTGGAGGAATGTTTCGGGGAAGACATCGTTGTCCGCGACGTAGTACCACGCTTCGCCACGCATCTCGTCCTCTGAGTTCTGCGCCTGCGGTAGGTCGCGAAAATTGCAGTCCGTCACGAGGCACAGCTCGTCGTAGTCGTAAAAGATCACGCGGCCGTGACGCGTCACGCCGAAGTTCTTGAGCAGCAGATCGCCGGCAAAAATGTTGGTGACGGCGAGATCGCGGATCGCTTGGCCATAGTCGAGGATCGCGAGCTCCGCCTGCTCGCGCGTGCTCTCGCGCAAATAGATATTGAGCGGCGCCATGCGACGCTCGATGTAGAGATGGTCGATGATCAGGTCATCGCCCACTTCGTGGACGGTCTTCGTCGCATCGCTGCGCAACTCCGCGAGCACGGCTTCGGAGAAACGCGACTTGGGGAACGTCAGCCGACGAAATTCCTGCGCATCGACGAGCCGTCCCGCACGGTCGTGTTTGAACACGAGGTCGTACTTACCGAGCACTTCCTCGCGCAGCACGTTCTTAGGATACGGAAACTTGTCGCGGATGATCTTGAACACCACGTCGAACGAGGGCAGCGTGAAGCAGATCATCACGAGGCCTTTCTCGCCGGGCGCGTGCGCGAAGGCGTCGGTGCTCGTCTGCAGGTGACGGAATAGCTCGCGATAACGCTCGGTTTTGCCCTGCTTCGCGCGGCCGAGCACGGTGTATAGCTCGCTCACCGGCTTGCGCGGCAGGATGCTTTTCAAGAACACGACTGCTTCACCGACGTGACCGAGGTCGGCATGGAAGTACGAGCGCGTGAAGCTGAAGAGCACGCTCACCGTCGGCTCATCCATCATCACCGCATCGATGAGCACGCCGCGCTCCGTGCTCTTCAACGCCAGCACGAACGGGCGGATCCAGCCTTTGCCGGCAATGCGGCCGACGAGATAGGCCCGCGTAATCTGAAAGAAGACCGTCGTGATGAACTCCACCTGCGAGACGGCGAGCGGCTCATCGGTGCCGAGTGCCTCGCACTGCGCCTGCACTTCGTCCGAGATGATCTGCACGCTGCGGTCGAAGTCGAGATAAGGCGTACGGAACTTGTAATCGGCAAGCACTTCCTCGAACAACAGCTCGAGCGAGCCGCGATTCGGATAGACGCGCGTGTCGATCTGCTGCTTGATGGAGCCGAGCGGGTCGAGATCTAGCGCGATGAATTCCACGGCCGGATCGACACCGACCGTGCCGAACGTGCGTCGCGTCACCGAGTTGAAAAATGTCTTGTCGAATTCGTTGTCCGGCAAGTTCTCGATCATCTCGGTGAAACGGCGCTTGATGCTGCTCCAGATGGCGCGTTCCTGGGCATCTTCGCCGAGCAGGTCGAGCATCTGCTGCTTGGCGCGTGCCACGTAGCGGTCGTACAGCTCGATCCGCTCGACGGCATCGTGTTGGCTGCCCCGCCAATCGCAAGCTTCGAAACGCTGCGGCGCCCGACGGGTAATGGCACGGAACTCGGCGTTGTAATCGGCGAATGCCCGGACGAGGTCGGCCGCGCAGCGCTGGACGAGCTCGTCGCGGGAGAGATTGGGAGAGACGATGTCGGCGGCTGTGTCCATAAGCGTGTCTGGGTTTCACCTCTCCCGGTTGCGGGAGAGGTCGACCCGGAGCGGCGGGTGAGGGTGCTTAAGATTCCCTCACCCTGTCCCTGATGTACAGGGACGTACGAATGCCGCAGGCGACACGGATGCGCAGGAGCGGTACTCCCGCAACCGGGAGAGGGGACGTATATCCGAACGGCGGTGCCCAAAACGAGTTGGGGCGCTCACGCGCCCCAACTCTTCAGACTCTGGCTGTAGCCCGTAGCCTGTGCGCTGTCGCCGATCTCATAGATTTTTGATCATCAGATCGCCGAACTCGCTGCACTTCACTTCCCTCGCGCCTTCCATCAGACGCGCGAAGTCATACGTCACGGTCTTCTGACCGATCGTCTTGTCCATCGAGTTGATGATGGCGTCGGCC
>CBJNAT010000395.1:0-4113 GCA_966434585.1 uncultured Gammaproteobacteria bacterium
ACACCCGGCAATCTCGGCGGTGAGCTTCTCTTGCACTTGAAACCGACGCGCATAACCATCGACGACTCGCGCGAGCTTGCTGATGCCGACCACTTTGTTCGTCGGCAGGTAGCCAACGTGCGCACGGCCGATGATCGGCGCCATGTGATGTTCGCAGTGTGACTCGAACTCGATGCCGCGCAGCACGATCATCTCGTCGTAACCCGCGACTTCCTCGAAAGTGCGGCGCAGATACTCGGCTGGATCGGACGCGTAGCCCGAGAACCAATCTTTGTACGCGCGCGCGACTCGCCCCGGCGTGTCGCGCAGTCCCTCGCGTGCAGGATCCTCTCCCGCCCAGACCAGCAGCGTGCGGATCGCTTCTTCGGCATCGGCTTGTGTGACTTGTTTCTGCGTCATGGGCGCTTACCTGAGAGTCTCTTCCAAGAAGTTCATGAGGGTGTGCCACGAGCGTCGGTCGGCTTCTTCTTTGTACACCGTGCCAAGCTGCGGGTCGTTCATGGTCGGGAACGTGAACGAATGCATGGTGCCGCCGTACAGATGAATCTGCCAGTCGGCCTTGGCCTGGCTCAACTCGTCTTGCAGGGCCAAGACGTCCGCCGTCGGCGAAAACGGATCATCATGGCCGTGAAGTACGAGGACCTTCGCCTTGACCTGCGAGCCCAATGGTTGGGGCGGGGCTTTGAGTAGGCCATGCATGCTCACCACGCCGCGCAGGTCCGCACCGCTGCGCGCGAGGTCGAGTACGCACATGCCGCCGAAGCAAAAGCCGATGGCGGCGACGCGCCGTGCGTCGACCCGCGGCTGCTGCTTGACGGCCGCCAGAGCGGCTTGAATCCGACGCGCGAGGGCAGCGCGATCGTCCTTGAGCGGCTGCATCAGTTTCTGGCTCTCCTCGCGCGTTGCGCCGCGCCGCCCCTCGCCATACATGTCCAGCGCGAAACACGCATAGCCGTGCCACGCCAACCGACGGGCCTTGCGCTCGACGAACTCGTCGCGACCCCAGAGCGCGTGACTGATCAGCACGGCCGGCTGAGGCGTCGCGAACGCATCGTCATAGCAATAGAAACCTTTGCACGTGACCGCTCCGTCGCGATAGTCGATCAACTGTTCTTGAAGAGCCATGAGCAACTCCGGTGCGCCGTTCAGGCAAGGCTAGCACTTGCCAGGCTGCTTGTGCCGCCGCGCCTGTGGAGATCGGCGGAGCTTCACCGCTACCATGCGGAACTCGAGGAGGCTGCTCGATGAACAAAGCATTGCTGGCGACGCTGTTGTGCTGTGTCGGACCGGCGCACGCCGAAGTCGTGGACAGCGCGGCGCAAGGCTTCACGTTGCGACATCGTCTCGAGGTCACCGCGGCGCCCGCGACGGCCTGGGCCTTTATGACCGACGTGGCGCGGTGGTGGGAACCGCAGCACACGTATTCGAACGACGCGCGCAATCTGTTGCTCGAGCCGCTCGCGGGCGGCTGCTTCTGCGAGAAGCTCGGGTTATATGGGCGCATCGAGCACATGCGCGTGCTGTATGCCGAGCCGGTAAAGCATCTGCGGCTCGAAGGCGCGCTAGGGCCCTTGCAGGAGCTCGCGGTCACTGGCCGCATGACCTGGGACATCGCACCGGCCGATAGAGGTGCCGTGATCACGATCACTTACGCCGTGGGAGGCTATTCGCCACGACCGTTGAACGAATGGGCGCCGATGGTGGACGAAGTATTAGGCGTGCAGGTGGAGCGCTTGACGCGCCTGATCAACACCGGATCGGCCGAGAAGGTGCCATGACGGTATCGTTCGGAACTGAAACTCCAACCTTGCGTTTGCAGTTCGATAGGGCGGGACAATTCACATGCGTGTGACCAAAGTGTTTGCAGTGCTGGCGTGCGTGGGTCTGACCGCGTGCGCAGCCGTAGAAACGACGAACCCAGGGGCGGTCGGCGTCGAGCGCAAGCAATACATGCTCGTTTCCGAAGCCGATGTCGAGAAGGGTGCCGTCGAAGCTTATGCGCAGGAGCTGAGCAAGGCCCGTCAGGCGGGCGCGCTCAACAACAACCCGAAGCAGGTCGAGCGGGTGCGCACGATCGCCCAGCGACTCATCCCGCAGGTGTTGACGTTTCGACCCGACGCGACTAAATGGAACTGGGAAGTGAACGTGCAGACCTCGAAGGACGTGAACGCCTACTGCATGCCGGGCGGCAAGATCATGGTGTACACAGGCCTCATCGAGCGGCTGGACGCAACGGATGCCGAGCTGGCGGCCGTGATTGGTCACGAGATGGCGCACGCGCTGCGTGAGCACACGCGAGAGCGCATGTCGCGCGCGTATGCCGAGCAACTGGCCCTCGCAGGTGTGGCGGTGGCCACAGGCGCAGGTCAGGGTGTCATGCAGCTCGCGAGCCAGGTGACTGCCGTGACGTTCCAGTTGCCACACAACCGCGAACAGGAATCTGAGGCCGATCGCATCGGTCTGGAATTGATGGCACGCGCCGGTTACGACCCCAATGCCGCGGTGACGCTCTGGCAGAAGATGGCGAAAGCCGGTGGCGGCGGTCCGCCGGAATTCTTGAGCACACACCCAGCCAGTGGAACTCGGCAGCAGCAGTTGAAGGCGGACATTCCACGCGTGATGCCGCTGTATCAGGCGGCGCAGCGGCCACGGTGAAGAGGGAATTGAGTGGTGTGGTGAGCCGGGATTTGCTCACCCTGAGTTCGTCGAAGGGCTCTTAGCCGCTAAGAGCCGCTAAGAGTCCTTCGACAGGCTCAGGACGAATGGAACATCCTCTTGCACGCCTCACGCTTGCAGCGCTACCACCAGCGCAACCGCCGCAACAACAGCGCTGACTCCTACGCCAACGCTCAACCAGATCAGTCGCTGTCGCATCGCAATCAGTACTTGTGAGAGCTGGGCGAGTTGTTCAGCCATCTGATTGATCAGCTCCGCCTGCCGCCGCTCGTTTTCCTCGAGCTTCAAGATGCGATGGGCCAGCTGGTCCGTGGACGCGGTTCGCGCATCTATCGGCGGTTCCGACTGCGTGCGCCGCATCAGCTCGCGGGATACCTGCACGATCGACGGCATCCACTTCACGATCTGCATCCACGGTATCGCCATCGCTGCTCTCGCTCGACTACGTGACGAAAAAAAGGCCTTGCGGCGCAAGCCGCAAGGCCCCCTTATCGGCTCGCACGCGCTGAGAATCAAGCGTGCGGGCGTGGTGGGAGTTCCCTCAGGAAGTGGGTGTTTCGGCTGGCATGCTGCCCGAGGCGTCCGCATCGCTGCCCGAGGACTTACCGGCGGAATCCATCTTCGTGCGGTACTCGGATTTGCTCAGATAGCCATCGCCATTGGTGTCTGCCGAGGCGAAGCTGTCGGAAAGCTTGCTGTCGCTCTGAGCTTCCGACTTGCTGATCTGCTGATCCGAATTCTTGTCCAGCGCTTCGAACGTGCTCGTGTGCTGCGCGTCACCGGCCATCAGCGCCGTCGAAAAAAGGCCGGCCGCTGCCAATGCGACGGCCTTATCCAGAATGGATCTACGCATGGTGGTCTCCTCGTTTGAACGCATCGATCGCGATGCCGTTCGTCAACGCAAGGCCGACCGGGGGGTTCCGGGTGCGCTCATAGGTCTGCGCTGTGCGACAGGGCGAAGCCCGACACCACTTAAGCTTTACGATTGCGCGTGCATCCGTGACGCTTGTTGCGCGAGTGCGTGACTACGTAGCAGCTGTGCCCGCGTGCGAATGACGTCGACCTCAGTGGTTGCCAGGGCTCGCGTACCCGCCAACGCACGTTGCACCCGGCCTCGTTCGTCGAGCTCGAGAATAGTGGTCTCGCCGGCAGCGTCGGCCCGCGAATACTTCAGCAGGCGTGCGCCACGGAAGTGGTACTCGGCGACCGGTGCTTGGGCATCGAGCGGCGCTTCATCGATCTGCGTGAGCTGCGAGCCGTCGAAGTAAGCGTTGTACTGCATGACTCGCCCTCCTGCATCGAGGCGACTCGTCAGCGTCGGCTTCGGTGCGTCTGCATGCTCGGGCGCGGCGACCGCGCTGGGGCTCGGCGGGTTGCTGGGCCTCTCCGGTGCGTTCGGCTCGCACGCACTCAAGAGCAATGCACACGCGAGGCTTA
>CBJNAT010000396.1:0-4112 GCA_966434585.1 uncultured Gammaproteobacteria bacterium
CTCGCTCGCCACTTCGGCGTCGAAGGCTTTCCGGGCGAAACGGCTGTCGCGCAGTGCTTATGGGCGCTCGCCGAAGCGCACACGCCGTTCACCCGCGTGGCTGACTACACGCAGGCGATGATGGACTTGGGTGCGACGCTCTGCACACGCAGCCGGCCTGCATGCGAGCGTTGTCCTATCGAGGCGACGTGCGTGGCTCGCGCGGCTGGCACACAGGCGCGATTGCCGACGCCGCGGCCGAAGAGAGTGCGACCCGAGCGTCGCGCCATCGTGGCGCTGCTGCAGCGCGAGGACGGCACGGTCTACCTCGAACAACGGCCCGCGACCGGGTTATGGGGCGGATTGTGGAGTCTGCCCCAGTTCGACGATGTGACCGCTCTACAGCAATGGCTCGCCGATCGCGGCTTGCGAACGTCCGCGGCGAACGTCACGTTGCCGACGTATCACCACGCATTCACTCACTTCGATCTCGTTCTGACACCGCTCATCCACACCGTGAGTGCGGTGACAGGCATTGCCGATGACGGGCGACATTGCTGGTACGATCCAGCCGCGCCGCAGCGGATCGGGTTGAGCAAGCCCACCGTGGATCTCGTCGCGGCGCTCGCCAGTGCATAGGGCGTGGGGCTTGGGGCGTGGGGCTTGGGTCAGAATCAGAATTACGGGCCCAGGCCCCAGGTCCCAGGCCCCCATGCTCCCAGAGGATCCTCACTTGACTGATTTTGCCGCCCGCCTCGCCGAACGTATCGCCCGGTTCGGGCCGCTGTGTGTCGGCATCGACCCGCACGCGCCGCTGCTGAAAAGCTGTGGACTGCCGGACAGTGCGGAGGGTGCGCTTGCCTTCGGTCAACGCATTCTGCGCGCCGCCGACTACGAGCTTGCCATCCTCAAGCCACAGTCGGCGTTCTTCGAGCGTTACGGCAGCGCAGGGATTCGCGCCCTCGAACAATTGATGAGCGAAGCGCGACAACGCGATCTCCTCGTGCTGCTCGACGGCAAGCGCGGCGACATCGACAGCACGGGCGAGGCGTACGCCGAAGCGTACTTCCGTCCGGGCACTCCCGTGCGCGCCGATGCGTTGACGTGGCATGTCTATCTCGGGTTCGCCGCGCTCCGACGCGCTCTCGAATTTTCCGCGACTCAAGGCGGCGGCGCGTTCATTGTCGTGCGTTCGTCGAACCCGGAAGGCGAGGCGCTGCAATCCGCTGTGCTCGACGGCAAGACGGTGGCGCAACGCGTGTGTGAAGAAATCACTGCGTTCAATGCGCGTGTGCATCCGACAGCGGCGCTCGGGTCGATTGGCGCAGTTGTCGGTGCAACGTGCGATGACGCGGAAGCGACCGCGCAGGCGCTGCCCCGTTCGTATCTCCTCGCGCCGGGCGTCGGTGCGCAGGGCGCGACGTTCGCGGATATCGCGCGTCGCATGCCGAGCGCGCGGGGCCGCGTGCTGCCTAGCGTGTCGCGTGCCGTGTTTGCAAACGGCGCGGCGCCGGACGAGTTGCGACAGACGCTGCGAGCGTTGCGCGATGACGCCCAGCGCCTTCTAAGTTGATGAGGTAGGTGATCGTTATGGCCCGAACCGTGCAATGTGTCGTGCTCAAGACTGAAGCCGAAGGACTCGAGTACTTGCCCTATCCCGGCGAGCTTGGCCAACGTATCTACGAAAATGTGTCCAAGGAAGGCTGGCAGCGCTGGCTGAAGCATCAGACGATGCTCATCAATGAGTACCGACTCACGCCCATCGAACCGAAGGCGCGCAAATTCCTCGTGGCGGAGATGGAGAAGTTCTTCTTCGGCGAAGGTTCGGAAAAGCCGAAAGAGTTCGTCGAGCCGGAGCGTTAAGACTCGGATGCTCCTTGTGTGTTCACGCTTGCGCTTTCGCTTCCAGCTGATTGCAGCGCCGCGCACACCTGCTTGAACTCAGCCTCGAGCTGCTGCACATCCGCATGCCAGTCGTGAGCGGCGCCGGCCTTGGCGCCGCTTTCGATCGCTTGAGCTAGAGAGGCGAGGAATTCGATGTGCAGATTGGCGCACGCACCTTTGAAGCGGTGAGCGCCACGGCTCAAGGCGAGCATATCGTTGCTGGCGAGAGCTGCTTGCAGCTCCCGAAAGGTTTGCTCGCCGCTCGTGACGAATGCGTCGATCAGCTCGCGTTCGAAGGCCGGATCGCCGCCCGAGACTTCCGCGATCCGATGGCGAACGTCCGCAATGTGCGTGGCAGGCGTGGTGAGGCTGCGTTCAACGTCGCTCATGATCGGCATGCGTCCAGAAATGTACGTGTCGAGTATGTCCTGCAAGCGCGCGATGTCGAGCGGCTTGGTCAGGTAGTCATCCATGCCCGCTTCGAGACAGCGCTCCAACTGACCCATCATCGCGTTCGCCGTGAGCGCGACGATCGGTGTGCGGCGTCCGTCGCTCTCCAGTGCTCGAATGCGGCGCGTCGCTTCGAGACCATCCATCACCGGCATCTCCATGTCCATCAGAATCAGCGCGTAAGCCTCGTCTCGGTACGCGAGCAGCGCCTCTTCGCCGTGCTCGGCTACTCGGACGGAGCAGCCGAGACGTTCCAGGAATTTGCGTCCCACGCGCTGGTTGATCTTGTTGTCCTCGACGAGCAGTACCTTGCCCGCGTAACGATTTGAGCCGTCATGATGCGCCATCAGCATATTGCGTGTGATCAGCGGCTGGCTGCGTAACTGCCAATCCTCGGCCGTGCGCGCGAGGACCTGATCGAGCAACGCAATGAGCTCTCTGGACCGCACGGGTTTGGTCAGATAGCCCGCGAAGCCGACCTCGGAGAGCCGCTGCATCTCTCCCGAGCGATCCATCGACGTGAGCAGCACGAGATGCGGTCGATGGCCGCCATTGATGCCCTGCTGACAGTCGCTGATGATGCGTTCGCCGAGCATTACACCGTCGAGCTCCGGCATTTGATAGTCGAGCAGCACCAGATCGAATGGCGCATGAGTCGCTCGCGTGAGTTGCGTGAGTGCGGCATCCGCTCCGGATGCG
Source organism: uncultured Gammaproteobacteria bacterium (assembly GCA_966434585.1). GTDB lineage: Bacteria > Pseudomonadota > Gammaproteobacteria > Steroidobacterales > Steroidobacteraceae > DATELY01. The sequence continues at coordinate 3,013 of CBJNAT010000396.1, forward strand.
GCTACCACTTCATGACCCGCACGACGCAGGTGTTCGATGAGCACCTGTCGATTGGTCTTGTTGTCATCCACGAGCAAAATGCGGCGGCCTTGCGAGTGACCTTCCGTCGTCGAACTCGAAGCCGTGAACACCGCTTCGAGCGGGAGCGTGAACCAGAACATCGAACCTCTGCCGGGTTCGCTTTGGGCGCCGCATTGACCACCCATGAGCTCCACGAGCCGCCGCACGATTGAGAGGCCGAGGCCCGTGCCGCCAAACTTGCGCGTAGTGGATGAATCAGCCTGGATGAACGGCTGAAACAAATCCTTCAAGGCATCGGCCGCGATCCCCATGCCGGTGTCGCGCACTTCGAAGTGCACGATGTGGCGGCCGTTCTGCATGCCTACGGCGCACACATCGACGACGACCTCACCGTGTTCGGTGAACTTGATGGCGTTGCCGACGAGGTTGACCAGACACTGACGAATGCGTTGCGGATCGCCCAGCACGCGCTCGGGCACCTCGGGATGCACGTGCACGATGAGCTCGAGGTTCTTTGCCGCGGCTTGGAATGCGAGCAGTCCGCCCACGTCTTCGACATTGAGTGGCAGATCGAGCTCGATCTGCTCGATGTCGAGTTTGCCGGCCTCGATCTTCGAGAAATCCAGAATGTCGTTGAGAATCGTCAACAGCGACTCAGCGCTCGAGCGGATGGTCTCGGCGTAATCGCGCTGCACGCGATTCAATGGCGTATCGAGCAGGAGCCCCGTCATGCCGAGCACACCGTTCATCGGGGTACGGATCTCGTGACTCATCGTCGCAAGGAAGGTGCCCTTCGCGCGGTTGGCCGATTCCGCAGCCTCGGACGCGCGGCGCAACGCTTCGCGGGCCGCGCGCGTTTCAGTGATGTCGTGCGAAGAGCCGGAGAAGCGCAGCAACCGACCCTCCGGGCTGACCTCGGCTTTACCTCGACAGCACATCCAGAGCCATTCGCCATCCTTACGGCGCACCCGATGTTCGATATCGAAGGTCGTGTTGGCAGTTACATGAGACTCGAGCGCCTGTTCCACCAACGGCATGTCGTCCGGGTGCACGAGTCCGAAGACGTCCTTTATGCGACT
>CBJNAT010000397.1:0-4109 GCA_966434585.1 uncultured Gammaproteobacteria bacterium
GTCCGGCGTCATGCGCATGCTGGTGATTGCGCCCGTCGCGCACGGCTGGATCGCCACGGCGCGTGCGCTCGGTGCGACGCTTGCCGCGCTCGTGCAGGCGCTCATGCTACTCGCGCTGCTGACACTCCTCGGCTACGTGAGTTCATCCATGTCGCTGCTGGTACTGACGGTCGGGCTGATCAGCACCGCGCTCGCGTGCGCCAGCCTTGGCATGCTGGTGGCAGCGTGGTCGCGGACGCTCGACAACTACGCAACGATGATGAACCTTGTGATTTTTCCCGTGTTCTTTTTGTCCGGTTCGCTGTATCCGGTGCAACAGCTGCCAACGCTGCTGAGAGTCGTCGCGAGCCTGAATCCCTACACGTACGGCGTGGATGTGCTCAAGCACGCGGCTATCGCCGGGCCAGGCGTCACGGACTTTCCACTCGCAATCGACCTCGCCGTGCTATTCGGATTCAGTGCCGTCGCACTCGTCATTGCCGGCATTCGCTTTTCGCGCGATGCCGCACACGAGCCGCTCGTTCACCGCCTCGCGGGCAGACAGAGCACTCCGGTCTGAAGATCGCCCTATTGAGGTGTGGCTCGACAGGCTCACCACGAACGCCGGACAGAAGTTTGCGGGAGCGGCGCAGTTGGGGCCGCTCCCGCAGTGACGTGACGGCTCAGAAGTCGTACGTCGCTCGCAACTGGAACTCACGCGGAGCACCCGCGGCAATCCAGAGCGCCGAGTACGACGCTGGGTAGTACTCCTTGTCGAACAGGTTGTTCACTTCGCCCGAGACCGTGAGCTTGTCGGTGAACTCGTAGGACACGAGCGCGCGCACCAGCGTGTACTCGGGCAGGAAGAAATCCGTACCTGTCTCGCCCAACCGGCGACTGAAGTACTTCACGCCCGCCCCGAACGTCAGTTGCCGAGCGCCGATATCGAAATCCTTGAACACTAGAGCGCTGGCGTTGTGCTTCGGAATGTTGATCAGCGGATCGCCCGCCTCGACGACCTGGCGGAAATCCGGATCGAGCACGCTCGTCGCCGACTCGGCATCGGTGTAGGCGTAGGAAAGCTGGAAGCGGATCTGACCCGGGAGCTCGCCTGAGAGATCGAACTCGACACCCTTGCTCTCCGCCTCGCCGATCGCCACCGAGAAGCCGGAATTCACCGGGTCCGCCGTGATGACGTTGGTCTTATCCATCTTGAACAACGCAATCGTTCCGGTCAGCGCCTTGTTCAGCGCCATGAACTTCATGCCCACTTCATACGACTTCGTCTTCTCCGGCTCGAACGGTTGACGTTGGATGTCGAAACCGCTGTTCGGACGGAAGCCTTTCGCATAAGACGTGTACAACGTGATCGTATCGGTCGGCTCGTAGATCAAGCCGGCCTGCGGGCTGAAGGTCGTCACATCCTGCTTCGGCGGCTGGATGAGGGCCAGATTGTCGTCGATCGACTGCTTGAACCAGTCATAGCGGCCACCGAGCCGCACCTTGAACTGATCCGTGAGATCGATCTGGTCCGTGAGATAGATGCCGTACGCCTTTTGAGTCTCGCTATCGTTGAAGACGTTGGCAGTCGGCGTGGGCAGATTGCCGTACACGGGATCGAACACGTTCACCGCGTTCAACTGCGCGAGCGTCGAGGTTGGCGTGAAGACGGGTGGACGATAGCGAATCTGAAAACGGTCCAGCTCGAACTTTTCATAGTCCGCACCGAACAAGATGTGATGCGTCAGGCCGCCCGTATCCAAGCTGCCGCTCGCTTCCGCTCGCGCGACCAGATCCCGCGAGTCGTAGTCCGTGTAGCGCCGTTGCCGTGACAACGTTTGGCCATCCGTGAAGAACGGCTGACGACTGGCGACGAGCTCAGGGCTCTGACCGAAGCCCTCGAGGAGCGTTTCGCGATAAGCGCCGCCCACCAGGAACGCCCAGTCGTTCGCGAAGTTGTGCTGCAACTCGAGCTGATGGCCCAGTACCTTGGCGGTCATCGGACCGTCACCAGGCTCGCCGAGGAAGCGCGAATTCGGCACGATGTCGAAATCGCCGTTGAACGCCACGATACCGCGATCGAACGGAATCTCTTGCTTGGACCACTCGAACTCATAGGACACCGTTGTGTCTTCACCGAGTTTCGCGAGCACCGATGGCGAGGCGAAATAGCGCTTGTTCTCGATCGTGTCACGGAAGCTCTCTGAATCCTCGATCGCACCGTTGATGCGAACGGCAATCGCATCGCTCAGGGGTGTCGTGAAGTCGCCCTCCCCGCGATAGAAGTTGTGACTGCCGCCCGCCACTGAAACGCTGCCTTCCGTGTTGAACGTGGGCTTCTTGGTGGTGATCGCGACCGTACCGCCAGGCTCGCCGCGACCGAACAGTGCTGAGCCGGGTCCCTTCAACACCTCGATGCGTTCGACCGCGGAGGTATCGCGAATGCCGCCATAACCGCGCCCGCCATTGAAGCCGTTGACCAGATAACCGGAGGGCACGTTCGGATCGCCCGCGAAGCCGCGGACCGCGAAGCTGTCCCACACGCCACCGAAGGTGTTCTGACGTGCGATGCCGGGTGCGAGGTCGAGTGCGTCATTGAGCTTGACCACGCCGACCTCTTGCAGCGTCTCGGCGGTGAGCACCGTGACGGCCTGAGGCATCTCCTCGAGCGGCACGTCGCCGCGATAGTGTTGCCGTTGACCGAGTACGACGATCTCTTCGTTGGCCACGCTCTGGGCGGGAGCCGTCTGGGCGCGGGATGAGGCTGCCCAGCCCGCCGCCATGATGCCCATCGAAACGACGATCGCTGTGCGAGATTCGAAAACTCGTGCGGAAGTGGACATCGCTTATTCCCCCTGGATTGTTCGCACGCTGCTTAAGCAGGAACCCACATCGTCAAAGACAAGCTATGACCACATGGGCGTAACGGAGTACCTGATGGAATCGTATTGGGAAGGGGCCGGCAGTCCCTGCCGAAATAGAAGCTGCCGAAAGCTGACTATGCGTGATTGCCCGACCCGCGGAGCATTGAATTTGGTGCGTCCTTGCAGGTTCCATGGGCTAGATCGGTGCAGTTACGCGATGCGCTCCGGCGCCGCTGCGCCACGTGCAGTCAGTGACGCCAGATCATTCTCGGCACGATGACACAGAATCTGCTTGCCCTCCGGCAACACGCGGACCATCGGCTTCAGCACATTGCAGACACCTTCGACTCGCATCGAGCATCGATTCAAGAAGGGGCACAGCTCACGCGAGTCTGCGTCAGTCACGCTCATCGTCGTCATCGACGTGCGACCGCGCGCCTGTTCGAGCCAACCCGGACGCAATTCGGGCACGGACGAAATCAACAGATCCGTATACGGATGGAACGGTGGCCCCAGCAGCGACTGGCGCGAACCCGCCTCGACGTTGCGACCCGCATAGAGCACGAGGATGTCGTCACAGATCGCACGCACGGTCGAAATGTCATGACTAATGAAGAGATACGCCACACCGAGCTCGCGGCGCAGCTCTGCCAGCAATTCGAGAATCGCGGCTCCGACGACGGTGTCGAGTGCCGATGTCACCTCATCGCAGAGGATGAGGTCAGGCTCGGCGGCGAGCGCCCGCGCAAGATTGACACGCTGTTTCTGTCCGCCGGAAAGCTCGCCACTGCGCCGCTGCGCAATGCTGGCCGGCAAACGCACACGATCGAGCAACTGCGCCACGCGGCGGGCTCGCTCAGCGCCGCCGAGCCGGTGATACAGCTCGAGCGGTCGCGCGAGAATGTGCTCGACGGTGTGTGCGGGATTCAATGCGAGATCGGCGTTCTGAAAGACGATCTGAATGCGGCGGAAGTGCTCGCTCGTGCGGCCGCGCAAGTCGACCGGCAGCGGCTTGCCTTCCAGTAAGACTTCGCCCTGCGTCGGCGCAACGAGACCTGCGATCACACGGGCCAGCGTGGACTTGCCCGAGCCGGACTCGCCGATCACACCGAGCGTCGCACCTCGCTCGATCGTGAGATTGACGTCATGCAACACGAGGCTCTTCGGTAAGCCATTGGGATCGGGCTTGCCGTAGCCTGCGCTGAGCCCGCGAACCTCGAGCAGCGCCTCATCAAGAACGACTTCGCGTACGCCGCGAAGAACCGC
>CBJNAT010000398.1:0-4106 GCA_966434585.1 uncultured Gammaproteobacteria bacterium
GCATCGGTGGGCTGCTCGCGGGATTGGGCTTCATGTTGCCCGGGCTCGTGCTGGTACTGCTGCTGTCGTGGGCGTACCTGCGGTACGGCCTCACGAGTCCCGTGTTGTCGACGGTGTTCGCATCGATGCAAGTCGCAGTCTCCGCGCTGGTCGTGCGGGCTGCGATGCGCATCGGCGAACATGCGCTCGTCAACCGGACAACCGTGGTGATCGCGTTACTCGTCGGAGTGGTGACGCTCGTTCTGCAAGTCGGTGGAACGGCGCTGAGCACAGAAACCAGTGCGCGTGAGATCGCAACACCGTCTACATGGATGCTGCTGGTCGCGGGATTGAAGGCAGGACTCCTGACCTTCGGCGGCGCGTATACCGCCATTCCATTGCTGCAGCAGGATGCGGTGCTGTCCCCGCACGCATGGATGACCACATCGCAGTTCATCGATGGCGTTGCGTTATCCGGGCTACTGCCATCGCCGCTCATCATCTTTGCAACGTTCGTGGGCTATGTCGGCGGCGGGCTCGCGGGCGCGCTGCTGATTACCGTGGCGGTGTTTGCGCCAGCGTTCTCCTTCACCTTGTTTGGGCACGATCTGTTCGAGCGAATCGTGCATGCGCCACAGGTGCGTCGCATCCTCGAAGCGGTGATGGCGGCAGTCGTGGGTTTGATCGGCGCCACCGCCATCGGCTTGGTGCTCACGGCTGTCACGAGTGTCGCGGCGGCCCTGCTATTCGTCTTGGTCCTGGCGGTGCTGCTGCGAATCGGGAGCCGTTGGGTCATCCCCGCAGTGATTGCATCGGCCGCGCTATGGGGTCTCTGCGCGGCGGCCATTGGCCAGTTCGTTTCATGACGCAGTTCTCGTCAGTGGCAGGTGATCCCCGAATTCGGGCACAGGCCATTCAACTGTCGGCGTTCAGCGCCGATATGCGAGCGGTAGTCATCACTGCGCGTAAAGGAACCCATGAAGCTCGCCTCGTTCACGATCAAGACACGGATCATCCTCACGCTACTAGTGCTGGCGGTGTCCATGGTAGCTGTCGGTGGTCTTGGCCTTTTCGGAATGAAAGGCGTACTGAGCGATCTGGACCGGATGTATGAGGCACGGGTGCTCACGGTCGGGGATCTTGCGGACCTGCAGTCTTCCGAGTTGCAGCGACAAGCGCTGCTGAGCTTGAGCGTGCTCGCCGATGATCCCGCCGATGTCGAGCGAGTCGGCGGCCAACTCGATGAAGTCGAAGCTCAGGCCGCGACGGCTCTGAAGGCTTTCGGCGAGAAGCAACACACGGATGAAGGGCGTCAAACCTTCCAAAGCGCCCTGCAAGCGCACGATGCACTGCGCACGTCCATTGAGAAAGTGAAGCAGGCGGTCGCTGCCAACGACGATGCCGCGGCGAAGCAGCTCATCGTAAGTGAGATTGCGCCTGGCTTCGAGATGCTCAACGTGTTGATGGCCGGTGCGATTGCGGAGCAGTATGCCGGCGCGAATGAAGAGGTCGAGAAGGCCCGCAGCGAGTTCAAGCGCAACCGCAACATCGTGCTGGCCGCGACTGCGCTGAGTTTGCTGATCGCAGCCGTGCTGGCGGTTTTCCTGGTGCGAGCGATCATCTCGGGGCTCACGAGCGCGATTACGGTAGCGGAGCGCATCTCGACCGGTCACCTCGGTCATCACATCGACACGTCACGTTCGGATGAGATCGGCGCGCTCCTCACGGCCCTGCATCGCATGGATGACAAACTGAATCAGATCGTCAGCGGTGTACGCACCGCAAGCCAGGCAGTGGGCAGCGCAGCCGGCGAACTGTCGAACGGCAACGACGACCTCTCGCAACGCACGCAGGATCAGGCCTCTGCGCTCGAGCAAACTGCCTCGAGCATGGAAGAGATGACCGCGACGGTAAAACAGAACGCCGACAACGCGCGTCAAGCCAATCAGCTGGCGACGAGCGCGCGCGGCCAAGCGGAGAAGGGTGGTGCGGTGGTCAGTCGCGCGGTCGGCGCGATGGAAGAGATCAACACGTCCAGCCGCCGCATCGCCGACATCATCGGGGTCATCGACGAGATCGCATTCCAGACGAACCTTCTCGCGCTCAATGCGGCCGTCGAAGCCGCGCGCGCCGGCGAACAGGGCCGCGGTTTCGCGGTGGTCGCAACTGAAGTGCGGAGCCTCGCGCAGCGCAGTGCGAGCGCCGCGAAGGAGATCAAAGAACTGATCAGCGATTCGGTGGACAAGGTGCGCGTCGGCAGCACGCTCGTGGACGACTCGGGCAAGGTCCTGGCCGAGATCATGGAAAGCGTGAAGAAGGTGAGCGACATCGTCGCGGAGATTGCGGCTGCCAGCGAAGAACAGGCAGCCGGCATCCAACAGGTCAACAACGCCGTGACGCAGATGGACGACTCTACGCAGCAGAACGCCGCGTTGGTGGAGGAGGCTGCATCGGCAGCCAAAGCCATGGAGCAGCATGCGCGCGCCCTCATCGCCGAGATCTCGTTCTTCAATTCGCAGCAGGGCGGCGCCGTGTACGAGAGTTCGCATGAAGCGGTTCTCGAGCAGCCCGCGGCCGTTCACACATTCAAGTCGAAAGCAGTCGTACACAAACCTGCAGAGCCGCAGATCGTTGAGCGGCCCGCGCCGCTTGCAAAAGTGAGCGGCGGTGACAGCAATGTGTGGCAAGAGTTCTAGTGGCGATAAACGGAAATCCGTTGAATTCAGACGTCACTGGCCGTTAGTGAGGAATGGCACGAGTTAGGCGTCTACCTCGATCGGAAGAATTGGACAGGATTAACAGGATTAACAGGATCGGGAGAGAGCAGCTCGATGGAGGCGTTTCGCCGTTCCTTACATCCTGTCAATCCTGTTAATCCTGTTAATCCTGTCCAAAATCTCTTCGAAGTAGCTCACTTAGTGCGATTCGCCAGTGGTGAGACTCTGAACTGACCTGCCGAGCGCGGGTGATCCGACAGCGACGCCGGTGCGTTGACGAGGATGCAGATAGCTCAGGAACTGCTCCGTGGCCGTACGCCACGAGAACTTGCCTGCGTGTGCGGCGGCGTCCTCTCGCCTCAACTGCAGCGCATTCAGACACGCCGTGCGTAAGTCCTCGTGCATTGCACCTGCTTTCGAATCGCCGATGACATCGAGCGGTCCGGTCACCGGATACGCAGCAACAGGCAACCCGCAGGCCATTGCTTCGAGCAGCACGAGCCCGAAGGTGTCGGTCTTGCTCGGGAACACGAACACATCGGCTGATGCGTACACATCCGCAAGCTCATGCTGAGTGAGCACGCCCAGATAGTTCACTTCCGGAAAGCGCTTACGAATACGGTCGACCGCGGGTCCTGCGCCGGCTACCCACTTTGACCCGGGCAGATCGAGCTCCAGAAACGCTTCAATGTTCTTCTCGACCGCGATGCGTCCGACGTACAGGTAGATGGGCGGTGTGGTGTTGAGCTTGTTGACCTTGCGCGGGTGAAAGATCTGATGATCGACACCGCGTGTCCACAGGCGGACGTTTTTGAAGCCCCATTGCTCCAGATCCTTCTTCACCACGTCGGTGGGTGCGAGGATCGCCTTCGACGGTCCGTGAAACCACCGTAGATACGCATAGGTCCATGAATACGGAATCAGCGTGCGTGCATGCACGTACTCGGGAAAGCGCGTGTGGTATGCGGTGGTGAAGGGATGCTTGTTCTGCATCGCCCAGCGACGAGCAGCGAGGCCGAGTGGACCTTCGGTGGAGATGTGCAGCGCATCCGGATCGAACGCATCGAGACGTTGGCGCACCTGCTTGAACGGGAACAGCGACAGGCTGATGTCCGGGTAGGTGGGGCAGGGCACCGTCTTGAACTCGAGAGGGGTAATGTAATCGACGGTGTGACCCATCGCTTCGAGTTCCGCGCGCGTGTTCTTCATCGTGCGGACGACGCCGTTGACTTGCGGCTCCCACGCGTCGGTGACGATCATGATTTTCATGGCTTTGCCTTCGGTTGACGATGTCACGCAGCGGCAGCATTCACTTCATCGAGCCGGCCCAGATTGAGCGGCCCCGTCAGTCGCGAACGCCATTCCTTCAGTTGCAGCTCGCCGTCGAATGTCTCGACGAGCGCCGTCATG
>CBJNAT010000399.1:0-4096 GCA_966434585.1 uncultured Gammaproteobacteria bacterium
GCTGAATGACACCGGCGTCGCGCTGGGCCTGTAGACGCTCGCAGAGCTCGGGCGCGACGATCGTTACGCGTGCGCCGGCTCGCAGCAGCAGGTCGGCCTTGCGAGCCGCAACTGCGCCGCCTCCGACCACGAGGACCGGCTCGGCCGCCAGTCGCAGGAAGATGGGGAAGTAGTCCATGGCTCGCGCAGCACGCAGCTGCGGATCGGTCGGCGCTAGTTGTTGACCACTGCGCGCAGCGGCTCAACCTTCAGCGGGATCACACGACGCCGCGGATGCAGGCCGCACTCGCGCGCTTCGGGCGCTTCCCACCACCAACGGCCAGAGCGCGGATCGGCACCCGGCTCGACGGGGCGCGTGCAAGGCGCGCAGCCGATGCTCGGATAGCCCTGGTCGTGCAGCACGTTGTAAGGCAGGTTCTTCGCACGGATGTAGGCCCAGATGTCGCTTTCGGTCCAATCGAGCAGGGGGCTGACCTTGTACAGCTCGTACTGTGGATCCCAAGTGAGGGATTCGCCCAACGCACGCTCTGCAGACTGTTCGCGACGCACGCCCGTGACCCATGCCTTATAACCGAGGATCGCGCGCTTGAACGGCTCGATCTTGCGGATATCGCAGCAGCTGCGGCGCTCTTGCTGACCCAGGTAGAACCCATTCACGCCGTTCTCGCGCACATAGGCCTCGAGCGCCTGCGCATCCGGATAGAACACCTGGATGCGACGGTTGTAACGGCGCTCGATGCGATCGAGCAGGGCCAGGGTTTCATCGTGCAGACGGCCGGTGTCCAACGTCACCATGTCGATCTGCGGGGCATAGGTACAAATGAGGTCGGTCAACACCATGGCCTCGGCGCCGAGGCTGTTCGAATAGACGACAGAGCCGTGTTCGCGCACGGCCTGTTCGAGCAGGGCGCGAGCGCTCTGCACGAGCTTTTCGACACGGGGACTCAAGACCTCAGTGGGCATCGACTCTCTCGAACGTAGGCGCAAGAAGACGCCTTTAATAACGTGCGAGGGACTTTACTGACCGGCTCATAACCCAGGAACTACCTTTTTGTTCTGTCATGATGCGGGGCCGTTATGGCCCGCATCGTGGCCGGGACGTACTCTATAAGCCCATGAAACTACAACAATTGCGCTACCTGGCAGCGATCGCCGAAAACGATCTGAACATTACCGCAGCCGCCGAGCGCCTGCATACCTCGCAGCCCGGGGTGAGCAAACAGCTCAAGCAGCTCGAGGACGAGCTGGGTTTTCCCATCTTCGTGCGCCAGGGCCGGACCTTGACCCGCGTTACACCCGCCGGCAAACGGGTGATCGAGCGTGCCATGCGGATCCTGAAAGAAGTGCAGAGCATCCGGCGGCTCGCGGATGAACATAAGGACAGCACCCGAGGGTCTATCTCGATCGGCACCACCCACACGCAGGCGCGCTACGTGCTTCCGCCTGTCATCCGACAATTCCGGCAGCGCTACCCGGAGGTGGAGCTACATCTGCACCAGGGCACTTCGGAGCAGATTGCCGATATGGCGGAGCGAGATCGCATCGACTTCGCGATCAATACGGGGTCGGTCGAGCTGTTCACCAACCTCGTCTTGCTGCCCTGCTACCGCTGGCACCGGCGGGTGGTCGTCCCCCGCAATCATCCACTCGCCGACGAAACCAAGCTGACGGTGCAGATGTTGGGGAAGTATCCGATCGTCACCTACGTGTTCGGCTTCGCCGGTCCATCGTCTCTCCAGCAGATATTTGCGCGCGCCGGCGTGACACCACACGTTGCGCTCACCGCGCGTGATGCGGACGTGATCAAGACCTATGTGCGACTGGGCCTCGGAGTAGGCATCGTGGCGGGCATGGCAATGGACCCCCGCGAGGATTCGGACCTGGTGTCGATCGACGCGTCACATCTATTCCCTGCACACCTGACCTGGATCGGCTTTCACCAGGGCGCTCTACTCCGCAGCTTCATGTACGAATTCATGCAGCTGCTTGCGCCTCATCTCACGAAGCGACTGGTTGACCGGGCGGCGAATGCTGGCTCCACGGAGGATGTGGATGCGCTGTTCAAGGATGTCGAGCTGCCGGTGTATCGATAGGCGTGAGGCTTGAGGCCGGATAAAGACGCTTCTTGACCCCTCACGCCTCAGGCCGCAAGCCTCAGGCCGCTTCGTCATAGAAGGAATCCACGCCCCGCTGCGTAGGTCCCCTCAAAGCAGCCGGCGGGGCACGGCGGGTATGGTGCTGGCGTCGCCTCTTTCAGCCTGCACCTGCGATTGCATTGCCCATGAACTCGATCACCGCCGACCCCGCGCTCCTGCGGCGGTATGACCGTCCCGCGCCGCGCTATACGTCGTATCCGGCTGCCACCCAATTCGGGTCTGAGTTCACCGCCAATGATCTGCGCGAGCAGATCGCTCGCAGCAACGAGGTGGCACCACGGCGCAATCTGTCGCTGTACGTGCACGTGCCCTTCTGCTCGAACCCCTGTTACTACTGCGGCTGCAATCGCATCATTACGCGCGATGCTGAAAAGGGTCGCCGCTATGTCCAGCGGCTCCTGCGCGAAGGCGATATGTTCGGCGAGTTTTTCCCGCGCGACCGTGAAGTCATGCAACTGCATTTCGGCGGCGGCACACCGAACTTCCTGGCCGCGAAAGATCTCGGCGCAATCATCGACGGCTTGAGCAACCGCTTCGCCTACAGCGCGAGCGAACGCCGAGACTTCTCTATCGAGCTCGACCCGCGCTCCGTGAGCGATGCCGACGTCGCGGACTACGCCTCGATGGGGCTCAATCGCGCAAGCCTCGGTGTGCAGGACTTCGACCCTGCGGTCCAGGAAGCCGTAAATCGCGTGCAGACACCGCGGCAGACGATTGCAGTCATCGAAGCCTGTCGAGCGCATCGCTTTCGCTCGATCAATATCGATCTGATCTATGGGCTGCCGCGGCAAACTCTGGCGGGATTCTCACGCACGCTCGACACCGTCCTCGGCGTGCGGCCCGAGCGGCTGGCCATTTACAGTTACGCCCATCTGCCGCATCTGTTCAAACCACAGCGACAGATCTACGCACCCGATCTGCCATCACCGGAGCTGAAGCTAGAGCTCTTGCAGCTCGCGATCGAAAAGCTGTCGGACGCCGGTTACCAACATATCGGCATGGATCACTTCGCGATTCCCGAGGACGACCTGTCGCAGGCACAAGCCGCACATTCGCTGCAGCGTAATTTCATGGGCTATAGCACCCATGCCTCGTGCGATCTGCTGGGGCTCGGCGTGAGCTCGATCAGTCACATCGGCAACAGCTTCAGTCAGAACCCGCGCGAGCTGCCGCAATGGGAGAAGCTGATCGATGCGGGCAGGCTTCCCGTCTGGCGCGGTCGCGTGCTCGACAATGATGATCTGTTGCGGGGCGCCGTCATCCAAGAGTTGATGTGTCATGGCGATGTCGATATGGCCGAGTTCGAGCGCTACTATGGCGTCGACTTTCGCAGCTACTTCGCCGCGGCACTGGCAGAGCTCCAGCCTCTCGCGGCCGACGAGCTCGTCGAGTTGGATGGGCCGCACATTCGCGTAACGAGTCGCGGTCGCCTGCTCTTGCGCATCATCGCGACGTGCTTCGATCGGTATCTGCAAACGACGGCGGCTACTGCACAACCGCGACACTCGCGCGCGATTTGATCTGCGGGCTGCGGGCTACGGCCAGAGTAAGGACGGTTGGTTCTTGCTGTAGCCTGTAGCCTGTCGCCCAATCTCAATGCTCGAGTTCTATCCACAGATCAAATGGGCTCACATGAGCGCCGTGTACGCGAGCGGTTCGCTGTTCGCGCTACGCGGCTTCATTTTGCATCTAGGTGGCCGGTGGGTGATGGCTGCGCCGCTGCGCTATCTGAGCTATGCAATCGATACGGTATTGCTCACCACGGCGCTGATGCTCGCGACGATGCTGCATCAGTATCCATTCGTGCATGGCTGGCTCACGGTGAAGGTGCTGCTGCTGATCGTGTACATCGTGCTGGGCACGATGGCGTTGAAGCGTGGACGGACACGTGGACAGCGTATTGGCTTCTGGCTCGCGGCGCTGCTCGTGTATGGGTTCAT
>CBJNAT010000400.1:0-4092 GCA_966434585.1 uncultured Gammaproteobacteria bacterium
TACGCGCCGCACTGGCGAGGGGAATTGGCGTAAAAGCGCCGAACGATCTGAGACAAACCCCGATGCGATCATCCGTCGAAGCTCGACACGGCGCGTGGCTGGCTATTCATCACTGCCGGCCAGCCATGCATTGCTCCACTCATCGAGCGCAAACCGATTCGTCGCGGGAAAACCAGGCGGTCGATGCGTCTCGAAGCGGCGGTCGTATTCGAGCTTGGTCGCATAGCGCGGCTCGGTCGCAGAGAGCGTACCGGCCGAGAGGCTGCCGAGGATGCGCAGGGTGGCAGAGCGCGTGTACTCGATGTCCGTCACGAGAAAGCGGCGTCGCGCCAGGATAGCGGCATGAACATCGAGATCTTCGTGACCGGTCACCCGTGCCGGCGCAATCACGACGTTGCCGTCCGATACGAGGCCGAGGTAGTCGCGTGAGTTGGGTTCGCGGCGCGGATCGCGGGCGTACGTCAGGTTACCCTCGATCACGATGCGCTCCGGCGAGTAGACGAGCACGCTGCCCGAGACGACACCTTTCACGTAAAGGGTCACTCCACGGTTCCCGATGAAATACACAGGCTCCTCGCTGGCTGCCGTTCGATAACTGGAGGTGCGCGAGTCGATGTCCAGCAGGGTGTAACTGCCATCGGGGAAGAAGAAGATGCGGGTGTCGCCAGCGCATTCATGGATGCGTGCGTTCGCTTCGCGGGGCGCCCACGCGAAGGGCTGGATCTGTTCGGGAAAGCTGATGCGTCCGGCACGCGTTTCGATGCTCCCGCGAAAGATATCGCGCGCGCGGCGTCGGCCGGTCGATTGCAGGTTGAAGCCGCCCGCCGCTGTGCTCACCTTGCCGAGCAGTTGCGGCGCCGTCTGGCGATCTCCCATCAGGTTGAAGCGAGAGTTGATGTGCACACGGCCGTCGATCGCATCGTCGTGCATCTGCACGGTGGGGTCCCAACGGTCGACCACTTGCGAGTAGCTCGAGAACGCGAGGCGCTTGAGCCGGACGAGCGTCGTGATGGGCTTGCCATGACTCTGCGCGCTGACTTCGGCCACCACACGATCCATCGTCGTGCCGTCCTTCGCCGGTTCGAGCACGAGCTGTGCCCGATACTGTTTATCGCTGTGCTCCCAAGTCACTTCACTTTCGCGCTCGCTGATCAGCCGTTCAGCCGCCCCTACGAGTTGCTGTAGCAACATGGCTTTCTCATCTGGCGCTAGCGTGAATGCCGTTGCCTTTGCATCGACCGGTTCACGGACTGCGGGCAACGGTATGAGCGTTGCCAGCGGCAGAACGGCCGGTGCTTGCTGCAGCGGCGCTGGCTCGTCGACTTCCACACGCGGTGGTGTCAGCGTGTCCAGCTTGGGAACGATCAGCTCGAGTGGCCGCAACTGAATGCCCTCGCGCCGGTCGACTTCGGGTGCTGCGATCAATGCCAAGTGGGACGTGGGCGCCTCCGGCTGGTCATCCCCGTCGCGCTTGCCGCCATTTACGAGCAGTACGAATCCGAGCCCGAGATGCAGCAGAGCAGACAGCAACGCCGCCCCGAATGGCGGTGAGGCTCGCGAGGGTAAGGGTGGTGAACGCGCCATCGACGGGAGCCTAGTGCGTTGGTCCGTGCAGCGGTATTGCGCCTTTCTGCGAGGCAGAACTCTGGGGACGCAGCGGGGGGTCGCCTGCGCGTTCTGCGCAATTGCATCTTGCACGGGGCCAGGACGATGCTTCGATACTCACATTCCACCGGTGCCGTGGAGCGACCATGGATACAGCAAGCCGTCGACGAACACGCTGTTTGCCGTTGGGGCTGATGCTGTGCGCCGCTGCGAACGGACAGCCGGCGCAGGAGCCATCGCAATCCTCGCAGCCCGAAACGACCGAACAGTCCAACCAACCCACGATGGCACTGTGGCAAGCACGCGAACTGGACTTCATCTATCGCAGCCCTGTCGCGACGCACACGTGTCAGAACCTGCGCTATCGCGTGGCCACCGTGCTCGTCGCCATGGGCGCAAAGCCCGACATTCGCGTCAGCGCGGACAACTGCGATGCGGTGCTCGATCCGGAAGAGAACTCCATCGAACCCTGGCGAGCGCCATCGGAGGCAGACCCGTGGCGACGCTCCTCAATGCCCCCCTTCGAGTCCGATCGTCTCCGCGAGCGAGGCTTCAGCCGAGAAGGGCAACAGTCGCGTGTGCGTATTCACCTGACGAGTCCGGTCGAAGTGACGCCTGCAGCCATCCAGGAGTGGAAGAAGGACAAGTCCAAACGTGAGCTCATCGCGCGTGTCACCGGCAATCCAGCGCCGATTCTCGAAACGACGGGTCAGTTTCCGGCCGAGTGGCAGACGGTGAAGTTGACGCGCAGCACCGCCGATCTCGAACCGGAGGATTGCGCCTTGCTCGAACAGTTATCGACGAGCGTTCTGCGCAAGCTCAGTGTGCGCAACGTCCGTGTGGGTGGCCAGTGCGATCCGCGCCACCCTTCGCGTATTCCGCCGCAATTGACGGCCGAGGCTCTGATGAGCAACCCGTACGGCGGTCCCGCTCCGGCGAAAGAAGAGCCTAAACAGGACGAGCAACCCGCGCCCGTGGCGCCCTCCGATGCACCCGGTGCGCAGCCGCCGACGACCAGCGCTGAGTGAGTTCACCAGCGCTGAGTGAGCTCAACCGCTCGGTTGTGCGAGACGCAAGCTATTTCGCGAGCGGACCTGCGAGTTTCGGATTGTTGTGCACGTCCATCGTGCCATCGACGATCGCTGCGAATGACTTGTCGCACCAACCGATCCGGCTGTTCGCCGGAGCCTCCACCACGGGCGTGAAAACGCCTTCATTCTTCTGCCGAATGCCGATTTCGATCGTTTCACGCGCCGCGGCATCGAAGCGCGTCTGCAAGGCGTCGCGCGCGCGTGCGACCAGCGCGGCGTTGCGCTCGTTCCATCGCTGCACGGCGGCATCGTACTTTGCAAACGAGGCGGGCAGGGTGTTGACGCAGATCGTCTGTGTCTGGCGAACGACGTCCGCGATGCCAAGTACGCCGATGACAGCGCCTTCCAATGCGGTATCAGGTAGTGCGGCGCTCACGACAGGCGTCTGATTGGCGGACGTGGCTTGCTTCGCGCCCCTCGAAGCGGAACTCGCTGCACTCACGGCTGGCGGTTTACCTGCCGTCGCGGGCGGCGTCTGGCCGCGCACCACCTCATAGTCCTGCGCACGTGCATCCGCCGGCGGCTTATCGGAGAAGGTGACCTTCCCATCGGGACCCACGATTCGGTAGATCGGTCCGGCGTCGGCGACGCCGCCGAGCGCAAGCATCACCATTCCGATCAGCAAATATCTGACAGCCATCTCGATGACTCAGCAGGGACGCAGCCGCGGACCTTAAGCGCAACACCCGCGCGAAGCCGTGGTGTGCTGCACAGTTCCCAGGGGAAACACGCGCCGCGAGTCGTCTTGAAACGAGCGCTCGCATCCCTATCTGAAACTCCGTTCGGCGCCGGCTCCGCGGCGCCGCCTGGAGTCAAGAGGAGGCGAATCATGGCTGTACGTGATCTGATTCCCTGGAATCGCAACCGCACCGACGTCGTGAATCGTGAAACACCCGATCCGTTCTTTGCATTGCACGATGAGGTGAACCGACTGTTCGATGATTTCTCCCGCAGCTTCGGTGTGTCGTCACTGTCGCGCTCGGCAGGCGACTTCAACTGGCCCAGCATCGACGTGAGCGAAAGCGACAAGGCGTACAAGATCGAAGCGGACTTACCGGGGCTCGAACAAAAGGACGTCGAAGTGCTGCTCACCGACAACGTGCTCACGATCCGCGGCGAGAAGCGCAGCGAGACGACCGATGACAAACGCCACTTCAGCGAGCGCTACTACGGCTCGTTCGAACGGCGGATTCCGCTGAACGTGGACGTCGAGCCCGAGAAGGTGAATGCGACCTTCAAGAACGGCGTGCTCAGGGTAGAAATTCCGAAATCCGAGCGCGCTATGGAACGCTCGCGTCGAATTCCGGTGCAGAGTCAATGAGACAACGCCATAAGAGTTGACCGAAGCACTCGCCCTGGCGGGCTGGTAGCAATACCAGCCCGCATTTCCTTAGTA
>CBJNAT010000401.1:0-4079 GCA_966434585.1 uncultured Gammaproteobacteria bacterium
ATCTCCGCTAGCAGGAGCATGCCACCGTGGCGCAGCGTGGCTTTGACATTCCGTAGCGCGTTGCGGATGTCAGAGGTCGCGTGGAGCGAGTTCGCGGCAACGACAACGTCGTATGTACCCGTTGGGACGGACTGCTCGACAGGCGAGCGCTCGACATCGAACAGGCGATACGTGAGGTACGGAACGTCGGGCCCGTAGACCTCTTCCGCATGATTCAGGAACGCGCGCGAAATATCGGTATAGCAGTACTCCGCGATCTGGTGAGCGCGGTTGCGCAACTTGCGGAACACCACCGCACTGGTGCCACCCGTACCGGCACCGACCTCGAGCACTCGGAGCTGAACATCGGGTTCTCGCTTCCAGCGCTCCTCCACGTACGCCGCGATCACGTCGGCAAGCGCTTCGTTGTAGTAGTCCGCGAGACGATTGTCGCGGTAGATCGATTCAACGAGTGCCGTGGATGAGTCGGGAAACAACACGTGCGGCGCCGAGCGCTTACCGCTCAGAACACCCGGCAGCGCACGTAATGCAACCTCGAGCAATCTTGCTTGCGCTCGCTGCGCCGGCTGCTCGAGTCCCGCGATCCAGCTGGCCCATTCCTCCCACACTGACACCGTATCGAACGAAACCATCGAATGCAGGTAGCCGTGGCGCTCGAGTTGCCGCAGCGACTCTTCGAGCCAACGGTTGTAGCCGCGCGCTAGGTGGCCCGATTGCGTGTTCAGCAATCCCACAGGCTGCAGTTGGCAGTGCACGAGCCTACAAAGCAGCGCGTCGAAGCTTTGGGGCGACACACTCCAGATGGCATCCATATCGGCGGCAGCGATAGGCCGGATTGGCTTCGTGGCGGCGGCAGCTACCAGTCCAGGAGGAATAGTCCTTGGTAGCTGCGAGACGAGGACGTCTGGGTGCAAATTCAGTCCATTCCACGCGCGAGGCTCTGCCGCGTTGACGAACGCGAGCTGCACAAATGGCCCGAACAACAGACGATCGAGCGCGGCCATGCCGGCAGCTGGATCGATCGAAGCAACACCCATCTGCGCCATGCGCCGCTGGTACTCGTGCGAGGAAACGATGCCCACGCTTCCCCAGTAACCCCAGTTCATCACCTTTACGGCACAGCGCCACTCGCGTGCCAAGCGATGTGCAAAGACATCCTTGAATACTGTCCCCGCCGCGTAATTACTTTGCCCCCGAGAGCGGCCGAACGCCTGCACCGAAGAGAAGAACAGCACGAAGTCGAGCGGTTCCCGCTCGAAGACCTGAGCCAGCCTGACGCTCGCGTCGATCTTCGGCATCAGCGCGCGCCGGAAACCCTCTTCGTCCATGTTCAACAGGCTGCGGTCGGACAGAACGATGGCCGAGTGGATGATCCCGTGCACTTCTCCGTAGCGCTGTTTGATTTGGCGATACGCCTCGCCGAGGGACGTTCTGTTGGCCGCATCGGCCGCAATGTAGTGTGGACGCGCCCCTAAACGACCGAGCCGTTCGATGGCACTTTCGATGGCGCTGTCCGGCTCTCGTCGTCCAAGCCAGATTACCTGCGCCTGAGCGACGCGGATCACATGCTCCGTCCAAGCTTGCCCAATACCGCCCGCACCACCGATGACGACGTAAACACCGTTCTTCCTGTACGGCGACTTCGGAGCATCGAGGTCGCGCACCGGGATCAACCGCTGGCAATACCATTGCCCGGCGCGGTACGCCCACGTGGCGCCCGTCGCATCTGCTGGCAAACGCGACAGCGTTGCGGGCCAAAGCGCGTGGCGTTCCAAATCAATCAGGCGCACCTGCCAGTGCGGATATTCCTTCGCGAGCGAACCAATCAGTCCGTGCACTGCGGCGTGTGCAGGGTTGACCACGTCGCACTTCAGCACCGCTTGGCTTTGCGCGGTGATGACGGTGATCTGCAGCGGCCGGCCTTCGTAGCCGAGCTGGAGCAGTGCTTTGATCGCGCGAAATGCGGCGAGCACGCCTGATTCTTGACAGGCAATGAGCGCTTCGTCCGTTATGCGGTCGAGTTCCTGATCCGGCGCGAGCCAGACGAGATGGTCGATGGGCCCATGCTGCTCCAGACTGCGCGCCAGCGCCGAGATGTCTGAAGTGGTACTCAGATCTAGAGAAGAGGCATGCGGAGAGCGGCTGAGAACTTCACGCCGCTGCTCGTCGGTGCCGCCGATGATGACAACCGTCTCGCGCTCGGAGCGATGCCCCTCGACGAGCTCGAGCTCCATTGTTTCCCACTGCGGCATCGCGAGCACTGTTCCGAGCGGTATGTCGGTGTGCCGCTCCATCAGATTGCCAACCGCCTTGCGCGTGCAAAATCCTTTGAGCTGAACACAGATCTGCCCGTCGTTATCGCACATGTCGATATCGAGCTTGTCTATGTTTGCGCTCGTTCTCTCCGCGTAACGTACGCGCACCCACGGCTTCGACGGACAAGGAGCCATCGCGCGCAACTCGTCCAAGGCAAACGGCAGCGCCGCCTCTTGCGAAAGCCCTTCCAAGCCGAGGGTGGTCTGCAGCGCACTGTCCATGAGGCTCGGATGTAGAACGAACTGCTGCTCGTGCCCATCCAGCATGCCGGGAAGCGCCAATCGCGCCAGGACGCAGGGAAGCCCGCCGTCATCGGCCCCGCGCCAAAGTTCCTGGATACCGCGCTGGGCGGGCCCGTACGAGTAACCGCGTGAGGCGAAGATCGCGTAGCACTCCTCATCGGTCATCCGCCGCTCAGTACAGCGCTCGCGCCACTCGCGAAGATCGAGCTCAGCTTGTTCTGGGCATAGCAGTGCAGCGCGCCCCTCGCAATGCAGGGTTTGCTCCGCTCCCGAATAGATCTGAAAGTCGGCGTCGCAATCGCTGCGCCTGCGCACGCGAACGTGCACCTCGACGGGTGTGTCTCCGACCTCTAAGGGCCGCAACCACGCGACGTCTTTCAAGATGCAGGCTCGATCGGCGTTCGAGCTGCGTCCGCTCGCTTCCGCCAGTGCTGCACGCGCCATCTCCAAGTAGGCGACCCCCGGCAAAACTCGTTGCCCTGCCACGAGGTGGTCACGCAAGAAGAATTCGTGCCCATCGAACCGTGAAGTGAACTTCACATCCCGAAAGTCGGAAGTGTTTCGGTGCAGAAGTGGGTGCAGGGTTGCTGCGCGCGATTGTTGTGAGGCGAGTTCCTGAATCCAGTACCGCTTGCCGCAGAAGGGATACGTCGGAAGCGAGACGCGTCGCCCAGCAGCAAGGTGGCCGTTCGCCTGCCAATCGAGCGACGCGCCCTCCATCCAGGCGCGCGCAAATTGCGGTAGCCCGCCGAGCCCAGAAAAATCTCTCGCGCCGTGGACAAACTTATCGAGCACCTCGATGAGTTGCGCGACGGAGCTCACCGCGAACACAACTCGCGACTCCATGGGCATGCGTCCAACCTGGAGCGTGTACGCCACATCGCGCAGATTCACGGTCCGCGGGCACTTCAGGAATTCGAGTAGCTCTTGCGCACGTGCGCGCAGGCGATCTGCCGTGCGAGCGGACAACGGGACCAGGCACGGCGTAATAGCCTCGGCTTGCGACGCAGTGTCGGAATACTCCTCGAAGATGGCGTGGGTGTTCGTACCGCCGATTCCAAACGAGCTGACACCCGCCCGTCGCGGCGCATCGCCCTTCGCCCACGACTGCAATGTCGCAGCGACGTAGAAGGGAGACGGCTCGATGTTCATGCGGGGGTTGGCGGTGCTGAAGTTCAGCGTTGGTGCGATTTCAGCGTGCTCGAGACTCAGCACGGCTTTGATGCATCCCGCAAGCCCAGCAGCCGCGTCCAAATGGCCTATGTTCGACTTCACGGAGCCGATTGCGCAGAAGCGCTGCGCTTGCGTGTACTTGCGATAGACCTCGCAAAGGGCAGCCACCTCGATCGGATCGCCGATGACCGTTCCGGTGCCATGAGCCTCCAAGTAGCCGATGCTGGCTGGATCGACGCCGGCGCTCCTCAATGCTGTTTGGATCACCCGTGCCTGCCCGGTGACGCTCGGAGCGTAGAAGCCAGCCTTCTCCGCACCGTCGTTGTTCACGGCGGAGCCGAGCAGCAG
>CBJNAT010000402.1:0-4070 GCA_966434585.1 uncultured Gammaproteobacteria bacterium
CGTGATCGGCGCAGCAAGAGGCGCAGTGCTACGCCACCCGGTCGTGCGCGGCGGCTTGGAGACGCTGATGCTCGGCAGTGTCGCCGCTGGCCTGGCCTACGCAGTGGGCGCCGCCCTACGCTACTTCTACGGCGGTTGAAACCGCTCAGGCGCGCAGAGAACGGGTTGCCACATCCAACACGGTGAACACTGCGAAGCTCGCGGCGATCTCCAGCCACGACAGCTCCAGCGCGCCCGCATACACGAAGAGCGGCAGTAGTGCTTCTCCAGCCTGATCCACACCCAGCACTTCGCGGCCCGGCGGCCACCGCAGGCGCCGCTTCAGAAACGAGCTCAGGGCATCCCCGCACAACGACGAGGAGCCGAAGCCCAGCCCTAAATAGAAGCCCACATCCAGAACAGCACCGGCTGCTCCGGTTGCGGCAGTGCCAGCGATGAGACCACGCCAAGTCTTGTGGCTACCGAACAACCGCTCGCCGTCGCGCAGCACCCAACTCGCATCGATCGGCCACGCAGCCCACGTCCCCAGTACTTTGCGCACCAGGACCGGTGTGCCATTCGCGACAGCGAGTAGCGCAAGCGAGATCAAAACATGAGCCCATTCCATCAGCTCACGCTATCAGGGAACAGTTACGCTGGCGCGCGCCGCCGCGCACGCCGCACCGGTGTCTTGAACCCGGCAGGTTTCACGACCAGCAAGTCACAGTCGACGGCATCGATCACTCGCTCCGCCGTGTTGCCGATTGTGGGCGCTTCGACGCTTCGGGACACTGCGCCCATCACGAGCACCTCGGTCTTCAATCGCTCCGCCAAGCTCGCCAGCACCTCGCGCGTATCGCCAGTCACGACGTGCTGATCCTCAGCCGGGATGTCGTAACGCGACGCGAGCCCATTCACCATCTTCTGGGTGTCCTCGAGAAACACCGGCATGTGCACGAGCGCCGAACCCTGCAGGGTCGGCGTGGACTGAAACGCGTGCGCCACGCTCAAACGGCCACCGACCTGCTCGCGCACACTCGCCGCCGCCTGCACGAGTCGAGCATCGAGCCGCGCGGGCTTCGCATGCGTATGACGTGGGTCAACAGCGACGAGAATGCGCGGCTTGGCGCCGAGCTTTGCTTTGCGCACGAACCACACAGGACAGGGGCAGCTGCGGATCAGCTCCCAATCGGTGTTGGTGAGGAGCCACCGCGCGATGGGGCCGTGACGATGCGACGCCGCGAATACGACATCGGGTCGGTGCTCGAGAACCTGCCGCACGATCGCCGCATGAATCGGGTAATCCCACTGCACGATGCAGGTGCACTTGATCCCGCGCTGTTGCAATGGCGCCGCGAGCCGCTTCAACTGCGTTAAGCGCTCGCGCTTGGCAGCGCCAATGATCGCCTCCTGCGTGTCACGGTGCGTGTCCGGCGTGACCTGCGGAATCATGAACACGTTGAGCAGGATGAGCGACGCGCCGCTGCGCTGTGCCACGTCCGCGGCTTTGGCGAGCGCAAGTTGCTCACGGCGCGTGGGGTCGGTTACCACCGCCATGAGGGTCGTGAAGCGTTCCTGATTCATCCCATGTCCTTCATGCACGGCGGTTGCGATGCCGCACTCTGACGCAAGCAAGCCGCGGAGAACCATCCGGGTTCTCGCGCACGTTCGTGCGGTTGACGCTGGACGTCAAGAAGGAGGACTCGCACCGTGGGACGCGAGAGAAGCATTTGGAATCAGCACTATCTTTCCGATGACGCCGCCTTTGGCCAGCAGCTCATGGGCCACTCTTGCCTCTGAGAGTGGCATACGCGCAGCAACGATGGGCCGGAGTTGCCGCCGGTGTAGCAAGTCGAATAGGGCTGAAAGATCGTTCCGAAACTGCGCAGGCTTGAGTCGTTTGAGCCACTGGATGCTGTAGGGCACGATTCGTTTTCTGCCCGGCAAGATGAGGCCGCCTGCGATGTATAGAGCGAAGATCGGGATGCCATGGAAGGGATTGCGACGGCCCCGGCGCCTCGAACCAAGCCCCTCCTCCCTTAGAGTCGTTGTGGTGCCGTAGGCGACCACCTTTCCTCCATTGCGGAGAACGGCACGGGAATGCCAGATGTGCGCGCCGCCAAATGGATCGAAGACGGTATCAACGCCACCTCCGGATAGTCGAAGGACCTCATGGCTCAGGTCCTCGCGACGGTAATCAATGGGGGTGCCGCCAAGATCGATGACCGTTTGCGCCCTCTTCGTGGAGCAGGTTCCGTACATCGTCTGGCCGGCGAGCCGCCCGAGTTGCAGGAGGGCTGTGCCTACGCCGCCAGAGGCGCCGTGGATCAGGATGCTCTGGCCCGGTTTGGCGGCGGCAGAACGATGCAGCATCTGGTAAGCAGTGACGTAGTTCAGTATGAGGCTGACAGCTTCGGCGGGATCTAGTCCCTCAGGGATGCGAATTAACTCTGTGCTCTTAATGCAAACGTACTCTGCGTAAGAACCGCTGATAGGCATGGCGGCCACGGGCTGCCCAAGACCAAAGCCCGCGACCCCGTCTCCCACGGAAGCGACCACACCGACGAGGTCCCACCCCGGCGTGTATGGCGTTCGCGGCGTCTCTGGATGAATGCCCTCGCGCGCCATGACATCAGGCATGCCGACACCTGCCGCCAAGACCTTCACACGGACCTCGCCGGCCCGCGGCTCTGGAGCGTTCTCCTCCACCAGACGCAGCTGGTCAGGACCACCGTACTGCGAGACGACGATGCGCAGGTGTCTCATACACGCCCCCGAAGGAGAGCCGGTAAGGGGAAACGCGAGCTCAGGCGGCGCGCCGATTGCGCGCGTTCGCTGCAGCGGGTTGGATGTCTACCTTTGCAGCACCCAGATCATCACCGGACTTTGACCTGCATCGAATGGAGAGCGATCGTAGTTTCCAAAGAGATCGAGGATATGGAATCCGGCGTCGCGTGCCATCAAATCGAATCGATCCCTGCAGGTTCGGCCTCATTTCACCGCAACTCGTTGATCGCCGACATAACTGCCTGGGCTCTCGTGTAATACGGTCCCTCCACATCAACCATCAAAGGTTTTAGAAACCCGCGCAGCTTGGGCACGAGCTTCGCAGAAAACACGGCGGACTCTACGAGCAGGAGCCCGCACTCCACTAATTCGAGCGTATCCATCGGAGTACGCGTTGCCTCCTCCAAGAGTGCATCGTATTTCTTACGGATGGCTCGCAACCGCTGTTCATCTTTTCGACATGGATGGCAATCCAGACAGTCCGCCTCCAGCGGGAACCGCAGATCCTCGTACCAATACTTCTGCTCCTCTGCAAAGAACAGGAACGGCCGCTCGCACTTCCGACAGACGCGCTTAGCATCGAAGTAATGCGTCACGTGAAGCGTCGCCTTTGCTTGGCGCGAGACATCGGCTGCAACGGCCGTGCTCGGAACACGAACGCCAGGAGGGGAGTGCCAATGACAGTACACGCTTCCATCCAACGAATCGGCGACATCCAGTCCCGTAAGGCGTGGTCCCTTTCCGTAGCGCGGGTGCTCAACGAAAGGAGCGTATTCGGGGGTTGGTGACTTCATGGGTCAATGATGCCGAACGTTTGGGCGAAGGGTTAGGCATCAGCCATTCGCCGAAGCCGTTCCAGCTGAGGGAAATGAGTGGATGTCCTCCGGCGGCGGGAACTCGGGCGGGAGCGCCGGCCTTACCCTGAACCGATGGGCAGCTGGCGCAGGTAACTCGACTTCACGCGGCCTTCGCGGGCTGAATCCAATCGGTCGCTCCCGACGTAAGGAGAGGACGTGACCGCCTATCTTTATGTGAATGCGGCGCTGTACGCGCTCTTCGGTGCGTACTTCAAGCGGCCTTCACCCTAGCCTTCATTGGAACCGCGCCCAGCACAATGAGCAGATCGGCATGAAACGAACCATTCGGCTTTTCGCAGGGGTGCTGGTCATCTGCGCATCATCTGATGCGACGGCGCAAAGCGCAGAGGGTGGGATGCGCATTGCAGTAGTCAGTATGGAGACACGGCGACCTCTCGAGGGCGTGACTGTGACCGTGACCGACCGCGACGGTAACGTCATTACCGG
>CBJNAT010000403.1:0-4067 GCA_966434585.1 uncultured Gammaproteobacteria bacterium
CTGCGTGAGGAAATAAGTGCCCTTCATGTTGCGGTCGATGGTGCCTTGCCAGGTCTCGGGCGTGACATCGACAAAGGGAGTGAAGGGGTGCATTCCGCCGGCGTTGTTAACCAGGATGTCGATGCGGCCGAACGCCTTCATCGCCTGCGCGACGGTCTTGTCGAGGTCCTCGAGCGACGTCACGTCGCATGCCACGGCAACGGCCTCGCCGCCGCTGTCGCGAATCACGGCGGCAACCTGCTCGCATTTGGATAGCGTGCGTCCAGCGACAACCACGTTGGCGCCGGCATCCGCGAGCCGGGATGCGATCCCTCGGCCCATGCCTTGCCCCGCGCCAGTGACGATGGCCGTCTGACCACTGAGATCGAAGAGATCGATGATTGTCGCAAACCGGTCAGCCTTTGCCATGCCTCTTCGTCTCCTGCTGGTACGCGGGAAGCATCTTGGCCAAGTCCGATCCATGCGGCTTTGCTCTGGATGCACACGAACTTGCAGACAGCCGTATTCCACGCGGGCGCGCAGGGGTGTGGGGCAAGCTTCAAACCGGCGCAGGATTGTTTTCGGTGATTCAGCTGTAAGCAGCGGGCTATGCGACGGCAGACAAGACGCGAGGTGAATTTGCGATAGCCTGCGATGCGCCGGGGCGTTGAAAGTCATTCGCCATCCTAGGGGCTACACATATGGTTGACGCGCACTCACCAGTCGTCATCGAAGCCGCGGTTTCTCGGCCTGGGGCTGGAGGGCACCAAGAAAGTCTTTATGGGCCCTCGCTAGCGGGCGCTCGGGCGGCGCTCGATGCAGGGGCCAGCGTCATTCATTTCCATCAGGATCTCTATCTCACCCAGAAGGAACAGATCGCACAGATCATCCGGATGCATCAGGAGATCCTGGCTACTCACCCCGATGCGCTCATCTACTCGGCCCCGTTGCTGAACGAGCAATCCAATTGGGAGATCAACGCGCACTATCCGGCGCTGGCCAAGGCGGGTTGTCTCAGCATGATCGACATCGAGATGGGGCGTACCTTGATCCCGGGCTGCAATGACGACGGTCTGCCCAACAGTGAATGGGTCAATGGGCATACATTTTCCGAATGCGATGAGTTGGCGGCGTTCGCGAGAGAACATCGGGCGCCGATCGCGCTGGGTATCTACAACCCGGCGATGTGCTACTGGATCCGCGAATATGCCAAACGAGATCTGTTGCCCAAGGGCACATTCGTGAAGATCTGGATGGGCGGACGTTACAAGTCCTGGAGCGACCGCGAGCCGACGGTGCCGTGCGCGCTGAAGCCGACGATCAAGGCGCTCGACGCCTATCTTGAAGCGCTGGAAGGCGTGGGTTTGCCTTGGACTGTCGCGGCCCTGGGCGACAACATTCTCGAGACGCCTGTTGCCCGTTACGCGCTGGAAATGGGCGGAAGTATTCGCGTGGGTGAAGAGGATGTCAGTGGCACCACGACGCTGAGCAATGCGCAGCAAGTCGAAGCGGCCGTCGCTTTAGCAAAATCGGTCGGTCGGCAGGTGGTCAGTGGCGCGGAAGCAAAGAAATTCCTCGGCATCCGGCAACCGGTCGTGCAGGCGGCATGAAGCACATGCAAGAACGCCAGGAGTCAGCGCCGACGCTCTGGCTCGAGGACCTCACGCCCGGTCAGATATTTCGTTTCGGGGACTATCCGGTCACGAAAGAAGAAGTGATCGAATTCGCAAGTCGCTACGATCCTCAGCCGTACCATTTGGATGAGGCCGCGGCGGCTGCGAATCCAGTCTTCGGCAGACTCTGCGCCAGCGGCATGCACACGATGGCAATGGCGCAACTGCTGCAGATGCGCGGCTTCAGCAGCATCGGCCTGCATCCGCTTGCAGGCGCGGGCATGGATGAGTTGCGCCTGCATCGTCCGGTATTCCCGGGCGATACCTTACGCATCGAAGTGGAAATTTTAGAAACCCGCGAGCTTCGGTCGCGAACTGATCGCGGGCTGCTCAGTTATTTGACTCGAGTCATCAACCAAAACGGCAAGACAGTGATGACTTATCGCAGCTCACTGTTCATGGGCCGCCGTCCGCCGCAACTTTGAACGACCGAGTCATTTGCTAAGCGCCACTCGTAGGGTCGATCCCAGTGAGCGCTGGACGTTCGGCAATCGTCGGAAAGCGAGTGAGGTGATTGCCACCATTCACCTGCAGATTGAGTCCCGTCACGAACGAGGGGCCCGCCAACCACAATGCGGCATCCACGAAATCGGTGGGCTCGCCGATGCGACCGAGCGGCACTTCGCGCGCGTAGCTCGCTTCCATCCCTTCGACCCCCCAAAGCGCGCTCGACATTTCCGAACGGATCGCACCGGGCAGAATCGAGTTCACCTTGATGCCTCGCGAGCCGTACTCCTGCGCCGCGTAGCGAACCAAACAGTCTGAAGCCGCCTTTGCACAGGCGTAGCTGAAAACGTATTCGAGTGGATGCGTCGCGGCCATCGAGGAGAACAGGATGATCGAGCCGCCTTTCGTCATGGCCGCTGCCATGTGCTTCACGAAGAACACGTTGGCGTAATAGTTGCCTTCGATCGCTTGGACGATTTCCGCGTGCGGCGTGTTGGCGATCGTCCCGCCCATCGGTATACCGGCCGCATTCACTGCGATGTCGAGGCGACCGTAGGTGTTGATTGCGCATCCCGCCAGCGCGGCCACATCGTCCTCGATGGCTGCATCGCACACGTGAGCTGTGCCGCCAATGCGTTGAGCTAATGTGCGTAGCGGTGCCTCACGGCGCGCACCGACGACAACTTTCGCGCCTTCCGCCGCGAATCGCTCGGCGATCGCCCAACCGCTGCCGCGTTCGGCCGACGCACCCAAGACGATTGCGACTTTGTTCTGTAACTGTGCCATGTCATGTTCTCACTTGCGCCGCTATGCGGCCGCCGACCGATCGCCGCGAGCAGGTTGCGGTGCCACGCGCGCTTCTTTCGCGATCTCATTCGCGGCAACGTAGCCGAACACCATGGCCGGACCGATGGTGCCGCCCGCGCCCGGGTAGGCGTTGCCGAACGGCGAGCCCGAGGCATTGCCAGCCGCATACAAACCCGCGATGGGTTTATCGCTCTTGTCCAACACACGCGCCTGCGCATCCGTCTTCAAGCCGCCTTTGGTGCCGAGATCGCCGAGGTTGATCTGAATGGCATAGAAGGGTGCTTTGCCGATGGGTCCAAGGCACGGATTGGGTTTCACGTTCGCATCGCCAAAGTTGCGGTCGTAGATGTTGCTGCCACGACCGAATTCGGGATCGACACCTGTGCGCGCGTACTCATTCATCTTCGCCACGGTGGCTTGCAGCTTGCTTGGATCGAGATCGATCTTGGCGGCGAGCTCGGCCAGCGTGTTCGCGCGGAAGATGTAGTGATCCCACCAATCCACCGGGATCTTGCGATCGGGTCTGAGCGCGCTCGGCATGATGCCGCCCGCGGGGAATTTGCTGCGGAAGGTTGCATCGAAGACGAGCCAGCATGGGGCGTTGGCGCCGGTCTTGAGCTGGTCCTGGAGCATCGCGTTGCCGAAGCGGTCGTAACCGCACGCCTCATCGACGAAGCGATCGCCATTGCGATTCACGCACACACTATGCGGGCGCCCGACATCGAATACGGCCTGATGGATTTCTTCGAAGTTCGAGGTCTCATCGAGCGGAATCGACATCGTCGGAACCCACCAACCCGTGTCGGTGAATTCGGTCGCAGCGCCAATTTGCAGAGCAGCCTCGAGCACTTCGCCGCGATTGGCTTCCTCAGGCGTGCTGCTCCAGCGGGTATCGCCAGGGATGGTGAAGAAGCGGTTACGCAGCTCCTGATTCCATTCGAAGCCACCAGCGCATACGATCACACCGCACCGCGCGTGGATCGTATGACGACGGCCCAATCGCTCCACCTCGACACCGCTGACTCGATTGTCGGTGACCAGCAGTTTCTTCACCGCGGTGCCTAAGCGGATCTCGACGCCGCGCTCGGTGAGCAGTTTGTACATGGGAGCGATCAACGCGCCGCCCAAACTCAAGTAGCGGTCCCTACGTGTCAGGCGACG
>CBJNAT010000404.1:0-4053 GCA_966434585.1 uncultured Gammaproteobacteria bacterium
ATGCTTAGATCGCGAATGCCTACCAAGGACATATGGAGCGTGCGCGGGATGGGCGTTGCCGTGAGACTGACAACGTCCACCAACTCGCGCAATTTTTTTAGGCGCTCTTTGTGTTTGACGCCGAAGCGATGTTCCTCGTCGATGATCACGAGGCCCAGGCGCTTGAAACGCACTCCAGCCTGCAACAAACGATGTGTGCCGACGACGATGTCGACAGAGCCGGCCTCCAGCCCTTCGAGCACACGATCGACATCTTTCTTGCTGCGAAAGCGCGAGAGCGATTCGACTTTCACCGGCCAGTCGGCGAAGCGATCGGCGAAACTTTGATAGTGCTGTTGTGCCAGCAGCGTCGTCGGGACGAGCACGACCACTTGCTTGCCCGCCTGCACGGCGACAAAGGCGGCACGCAGTGCGACTTCAGTCTTGCCGAAGCCCACATCGCCGCACACGACACGGTCCATCGGTTTGTCACTGCCCAGGTCCGCGATCACCTGCTCGATCGCCTGGCTTTGGTCGGGCGTCTCTTCGAAGGGGAATCCGGCTTCGAATGCGCGCAGGTCGAGATCGTCGATCGCCAGGTGTTCGCCTTTGCGCGCGGCGCGCTGCGAGTAGAGATCGAGCAGTTCGGCTGCGGTATCGCGCACGCGTTGCGCCGCCTTGCGCTTGGCCTTCTCCCAGGTGTCGGTGCCGAGCTTGTGCAGCGGGGCTTGTTCAGCGGGCGAGCCGGAGTAACGGCTGACCAGTTCGAGCGAATGGACCGGCACATAGAGCTTGTCGCCGTCGGCATACTCGAGCACGAGGAACTCATTCTGCAGGCCGCCGACTGCCATCGTCTGCAAACCCAGATAACGGCCGACGCCGTAGTACTCATGTACGACGGGTGCACCGGGTGTGAGCTCGCCCAAGTCCTGAATGATCTTTTCAGGATCGCGATCGGCACGGCGGCGACGCCGTTCTTGGCGCGCCCGTTCGCCGAACAATTGTTCTTCCGCAATCAGCGCAATTTGCGGCTCCTCCAGCACGAGACCCGTCGAGATCGGGGAAACGGTAATGGCGAGATTCGCTTTCGAATCGACGAAGCCCGCCCACTCGGTCATCACACGCGGTTCGATCTGCCGCTTACGCAGCATGTCCAGGAGCATTTCGCGTCGGCCCGCGGACTCGGCGGCGATCAGTACGCGCCCTTGAAAGTCGCGAAAGAAAGTGAGTAGTGGACGTGCAGGCTCCTCCTGGCGCGGATCGATGCGCAGCTGCGGCGGCAGGCGCGTGCGGAAATTCTTGAAGCGACCCTCCTGCGTGAGTGGGTCGAGCTCGACGTGCGACACTTCGATGGTCGCGAAGGATGCCAGCCGCTGCATCAGCTCGGCTGGCGGTGTAAAGACCTCATCCGGCTTCAGAATCGGCCGAGTCGCGTCGTGACCGCGTTGTGCGTAGCGACTCTCGATCTCGCCCCACGCTTGTTCGGCAAACGAGGCGAGGTCGGTCTCGATCGCAACGAGGGTATTCGCGGGTAGGTAGTCGAAGAGGCTCGTCGTGCGCTCGAAGAACAACGGCAAGTAGTACTCGATGCCGGGTGGCGGGGCGCCTTCGCCAATGTCCTTGTAGACGCTCATGCGTGTGAGATCGCCTTCGAAGCGCGTGCGGAAACGTCGCTTGAAGAACTGAATACCTTCCGCGGTCAGGGGAAATTCGCGGGCGGGCAGCAACCGCAGAGCATCGACTTTGTCGCCCGAGCGCTGTGTTTCCGGATCGAACGTGCGCAGCGTCTCCACTTCTTCGTCGAAGAGGTCGATGCGATAGGGCAGGGCGCTACCCATGGGATACAGATCGAGCAGTGAACCGCGCACCGCGAATTCGCCAGGGGTCATGACCTGCGAAGCATGGACATAGCCCGCTGATGCGAGGCGCGTGCGGAACTCTTCCAGATCGAGTCGATCGCCGACCTGC
Source organism: uncultured Gammaproteobacteria bacterium (assembly GCA_966434585.1). Lineage (GTDB taxonomy): Bacteria > Pseudomonadota > Gammaproteobacteria > Steroidobacterales > Steroidobacteraceae > DATELY01. Next base: position 1,948 of record CBJNAT010000404.1, read on the forward strand.
AGCGAGAAGGCATGTGCATCGATATAGCTTTGCGGCGCGAGACGCTGCAGGAGCGTCACGAGATCGACGATGACGATGCCCTTCTGCTGGCGCGGCAACGAAGACAGCAGCTTCAGACGCCGTGAGACGATGTCCGGGTGCGGCGAGAAGAGGTCATAGGGCAGCGTTTCCCAGTCTGGGAAAGTCGCGATCGGAAATCCGTCACCGGCAAAGAAGCGCAGTTCGTTCTCGAGCCGAGTCGCGGACCGTGCATCGTCGGCAATCATCAGCATCGGCGCGCGTGCCTGACGGGCCGCCAGCACGAGGTGCAATGCCGCCGCGGAGCCATACAGCTGGCCCCATCGAACACGTTCGCCCGGTCGGACTGGCAGCAGGAGATTGTCTTTCATCATGAAGCGGGTGGCGGATAGAAAACCAAAGCACAACGCGTGGACCGGCCGCGATGCGGCTCCACGAGGGCGCGAAGGGTAGCAGAGGAAGAGCCCTCAACCGACGCTTACGCGTGCGAAGACTCTGATCCCCTCTCCCGGTCGCGGGAGAGGGTAGGGTGAGGGCCGCGAGTGCTGCGAGCAGTCAGCCCACAGCCACCGCGTGAATGACGATCTGATTCTCGAAATACACGACGAAGCCCGGATATTCCCAGCGGGTGATCGGGGGTTGACCCACCGCATCGAGACGCTTGGCCGGTGCGCCGTAACGCGCTTCAACCGTCTGCATCGACATGCCACGACGTGGACGCTCCGCTTCCGAGGGCGACGTCGGTACTGCCAGCTCTTCAGCACTCGCGACACCCGCGACGACAGACGCGGCCAGAACGCACGACAAAGTCAGTGAGCGCAGCATTTGTAGGCCTCCCAAGGTGGTGTCTGGACTATAAGCAGGCGTTGACATAGGGGCCAAGCGACACGGGCTAATTTGTTGTCGTGGGTCACATTTTGGGGTTGGCAAAGTCGTGGGTGATTGGTGACTAGTGATCGGTGATCGGCAAGACAGGCTCTGACCGGTCACTGATCACCAGTCACCTGTCACCAGTCACATCCGTGTAGTCTTGCCGCCCTCATGTTCCAGCCACTGCCCCTCTTCATTGGCCTTCGCTACGTGCGCACCCGCCGGCGCGGGTTCTTCGTCTCGTTTATCAGCTGGGTCTCGATGCTGGGGATTTGCCTGGGTGTGGCGGCGCTCATCACGGTCATCTCGGTGATGAACGGTTTTGAACGGGAACTGCGCACGCGCCTGCTGAGCCTCGCCTCGCATGCAAGCCTGTCCGCCGCGCCGGATCGACTTCGTGATTGGCCGAAGCTCGTGCAGCAGGCGAAATCCGCGGCGGGCGTAGCGGGTGCGGCTCCGTATGTCGAGTTGCAGGGCATGGTCGGCAATGGCATTTCGCTGCGTGCGGCCATGCTCCGCGGCATCGTGCCGGGTCAGGAGAACGAGGTTTCCCGCTTTGGCGATTACATGTCCACGGGATCGCTCCGCGATCTAACGCCTGGCTCGTCCAAGGTTGTGCTCGGTGCCGGGCTTGCGTGGGCGCTCGACACGAATGTCGGCGACGAGCTCACCGTGCTCGTTCCCGTAGCGGATCGCACAGGCGGTGTGCTCGACAGCGGTTTGCGGCCACGCGTGCAGACCTTCACCGTCAGCGGAATCTTCGAAGCGCGCGTGCCTGAGCATGACAATGCGCTCGCACTCGTGAATATGAGCGATGCAGCCGCTCTCGCGGGAACAGGCGGTGCACCGACCGGACTGCGACTGCGGTTCGAGGACATCTTCGCCGCCCCTCGCCTTGCGCCCATCGTGGCCGACCGACTCGGCGGCGGCTTCGAAGTGAGTGACTGGTCGCGCGAGAACGCCAGCTACTTTCGTGCCGTGCGCATCGAGAAGGGGATGATGACGATTCTGTTGATGCTCATCGTCGCAGTGGCTGCGTTCAACATCGTTGCTGCCTTGATGATGGTTGTGAATGAGAAGCGCAACGACATTGCGATTCTGCGTACGCTCGGCATGAAGCCACGCAGCGTAATCGCCATTTTCATGACGCAAGGCGTATTGATCGGCGGTGTGGGTACGGTGCTCGGACTGGTGGTCGGGATCGCACCTGCGCTTCAC
>CBJNAT010000405.1:0-4053 GCA_966434585.1 uncultured Gammaproteobacteria bacterium
CCCGGTTCTCGTAGAGGGACAGGGTGAGGGGCTTCCCTAGTCGATACGAACCACGATCTTCCCGATATGACTGCCACTCGCGAGCCGCTGCAGCGCCTCACGCACTTGCTCAAACTCGAACACGCGATCGATCACCGGACGCAGCCGACTCGTCGCGATCGCACGGTTCATCTGTTCGAAGTGCTCGCGGCTGCCCACTCGGATGGTGTGCACCGACAGTCCTCGCGTGAACACCTCGCTGCCGATCTGCGGCAATCCGGTGAGCAGGCCGACCATACTGATGCGCCCACCTTGCGCGGTCGCCTGCACGGACTTGGCGAACGTTTCCGCTCCCCCGAGTTCGACAACGACATCCACGCCGGCATCGTTCGTCAACGCCAACACGTCATCAGGCCAATTCGGCGATGTCCGGTAATTGATCCCTTCGTGCGCGCCCAGTTTGGAGAGGACTGCGAGCTTCTCATCGCTCGAAGACAGCGCGATCACGCGAGCACTGAACAATTGCGCCAGTTGCAGCGCAAAGACGGCAACACCGCCGGAGCCCTGTACGAGCACACTCTGTCCCGGCAGCAACACGGCATGCGCACACAGTGCGCTCCAAGCAGTCACGCCAGCGCACGGCAATGTCGCACCCTCTTCGAACGACAGATGCGGCGGCAGTTGCACGAGCTCGTGTTCGGACACGCACGCGTATTCCGTGAGCACGCCATCCACGCTGCCGCCGCGACCGAGAAACGCAGGCGAATGCGTGTACACGCCGCCATACCAGTGCGGATGAAACGTGAGCGCGACGCGATCGCCGGGCCGCACGCGCCAAACGTGGGCACCGACATCGACGGCTTCGCCCGCGCCATCCGAACCCAGCACGACCCGTGGCTTCGTCCAGTCCTTGTAGGCGCCGTTGAGGATCAGCAGATCGCGGTAGTTCAGCGATGCGGCCTTGAGGCGCACGAGCACTTCGCCGGGCCCGGGCTGCGGCTGCGGCAAGTCCGTGCGCTGTAACCCACTTAGGCCGCTAAATGATTGGACTGTCCACGCTTGCATCGCCGTCGCGGGGCCGCTTCAAACGTCCCAGACCAACGGCAGCGACAACACGCCATTGACCATCCCCGAGCTCGTTACGGGCTGCGCACCGGGTTTGATGCGGAAGTCCGGTATGCGCGCGAGCCATTCCTCCAGAAAGATGCGCAGCTCCTGACGGGCGAGAAACGAGCCTGGACAACGGTGCACGCCATCACCAAAAGCAGCATGCGGCGCACGCCCACGCGAGAAATCGACGCGCAGCGGATCGGGATAGCGACGTTCGTCCAAGCCATGCAGCACTTTGGGTAGCAAGATCTGTTCGCCCTTTTTGAAGGGCACGTCCTTGTAGAGGAAGTCGCGAGCGATCACGCGCGCGGTTTGGGGGATACCAAAGCGGCGATAGAACTCCTCTTCCGCTTCGGGAATCCGGGCGGGATTCGCTGCGAGCTCATGGCGCGCTTCAGGATTGGCTGCAAGCCAGCGCGCGACAAAGCTCAACGAAGCAGCCACCGTATCGAGGCCACCGAAGATCACGTTCGCCAACATGCCGAACGTCATCTCATCCGAGAGTGGCTGACCCTCGATGCGGGCGTTGACGATCTTGCTGAAGAGATCGGGACCGGGCTGGGCGCGGCGCGCGACAATCCACTTCTGTACGTACGCTGCTAACCCTTGGTTCGCCTCAGATCGTTCCTTGTCTGTGCCCCGCGTGGACTTCTCCGTCAGCTCCAGCAGGTGCTCACGATCGCTCAACGGCAGATCGACGAGTCGCAGGAACACCACGATGGGGAGCCGCTTTGCAAAGTCGTCGACGAACTCGCATTCGCCGCGCGCATGAAAGCCGTCGATGAGCTCCTTGCACAACACGCGCACGGAACTCTGCAGTTCCTGCATCGGCTTCGGTCCGAACGAAGGCGAAAGAATCGCACGCAGTGGCGTGTGCTGCGGCGGATCGAACTCGAGCGGCGCGAGACGCACGCCCTCTTGGCGAGGGATCGTCACCGATTCGTAAGAAAACCGCTCGTAGTCCTTCTGCATGACATCGATGTCGTCGGCGCGTTGGGCAACCCAATGCCCGCCGTAACGCGGCGTCCAGAAGATGTCCGGTGCACCTTCGACGGCCTGCTTCCACGCCAGGTGCACATCTTCACGATGTCCTGGCGGATTCATGAAGTCGAAATCGAAAACCAGCTCACGTGGGACGTGTGCGGGAATGTTCCCTGCAACAGTGCTCGCGGCATTCATGATCGATAGCTCATCCCAGTGTCTTGCGAATCGCCTGTTCGATATCTGCTTGACCCGGTGCGAACGCGGTCTCCAATGGCTTCGCAAACGGCACGGGGCAGTCGTGTGCACCCAGACGCGCAACCGGGGCACGCAGCTGGCCGAAGAGTTGCTCGTTGATGCGCGAGGCAATCTCAGCGCCCACACCGAAGCTGCGTACTGCCTCGTGCACGATCACGGCCCGTCGCGTCTTCGCCACCGACTCGAGAATGGTGTTGATGTCGAGCGGTGAGATCGTGCGCAGATCGAGCAGCTCCGCGTTGATGCCTTCTTTCGCCAGCTTGTCGGCCACAGCCACGCAGTCGTTCATCGTGCGGCTGTAGCTGATCACAGTGACATCGCTGCCCGGACGCAGCACGTGAGCCTTACCGAGCGGAATACGGACACCTGACTCGGGCGCAGGCCCCGGGGTCCAGTAAGTCGGCATGTTTTCGATGAACAGACAGGGGTCGTCATCGAAGATGCACGAGAGCATCAAACCGTATGCATCGGCCGGTGATGATGGCGCCACGACTTTGATGCCGGCGGTATGCGCGAACCACGCTTCGAGGTAATCGCAATGCTGGCCGCCATTGCCGAAGCCCACGCCCGTCATGGTGCGGATCGTGATCGGCACATATGTCTGCCCACCGGACATGAAGCGCAGCTTCGCTGCGTGATTCACGATCATGTCCATCGCCACGGCCGTGAAGTTCATCAGCATGATTTCGGCGACGGGACGCATGCCGACGATGGCAGCACCGATCGCGGCGCCGATGATGGCCTGCTCCGCGATGGGCGTGGAGCGCACGCGAGCATCTCCGAACTTCGTCGAGAGTCCTTTGTTGACGCCACACACGCCACCTTCCTGCGGATCGCCCACGTCTTCACCGAGCACGATCACGTTAGGATCGAGTTGCATCGCTTCGGCGATGGCGAGATTGATCGCCTGAATGGCATTCATTTGTTTCGGCTTGATGGCGGCGCTCATGCAACGCGCTCCTCGGCAAAGACATCCCGCTTGAGCTCATCGACCGAGGGACTGGGACTGGTGAGCGCAAATTCGACGGCTGCGTCGAGCTCCTTGCCGATCTCCGCTTCCAGCACGCTCAGTTCTGCTTCGCTCGCGTGGCCTTGTTCGATGAGCCATGCGCGGAAACGCGGCACGGGATCGCGCGCCATCGCTGCGTCCTTCTCGCCCTTCTGCATGTAGCCATCCGCATCGCCGAATACGTGACCGAAGAAGCGGAAGGTCTTGGCCTCGATGAGCGTCGGGCCATGTCCCGCTCGGGCGCGTTCGACCGCTTCGCGCGCTGCCGCATACACGGCAAGCGGATCGTTCCCATCGACTGTCACGCCGGGGATCTGATAACCGGCGGCGCGATCGGAAATCTTCGCTGCGGAGGTTGCGAGCTCATAGCGCGTGTGCTCGCCATAGCCGTTATTCTGACAGACGAACACCACCGGCAGCTTCCATACGGCCGCCATGTTCAGTGCTTCGTGAAACGCACCGATGTTGCTCGCGCCATCGCCGAAGTAGGCAACCGTCACGCGCTTCTCCCCGCGAATCTGTGCCGCGAGGGCAAGACCATTCGCGATTGGCATGCTGCTGCCGACAATGCCCGTGGTCACCATGACACCGCTCTCGGGGTGCGTGACGTGCATTGGACCACCCTTGCCCTTGCACGTACCCGTGACCTTGCCCGCGATCTCCGCCCAGAGCAGCTTCATCGGCACGCCCTTCGCGAGCATGTCGTGAATCCCGCG
>CBJNAT010000406.1:0-4041 GCA_966434585.1 uncultured Gammaproteobacteria bacterium
AGTAAGTTGGCCGTACCTTCCGCAGGAGCCTGCTCATGAGATCGAAATTGGCCGCCGTCGCCTCGTTGAGCTTGGCCCACGTGGGGCTCACGCCACACGCGCAAGCCATGGATCAGGGGTTCTACATCGGCGGCTATTACGGCTCGGTGGAACGCGACAACAGCGACAGTGAGGACCTCGCCAGCTTGCAGGCACTGTCGCGCGATGTGTACGCGGCCCTCGCCTTCGACACCCTGAGCCAAAGCTCGCGCGTGAGCACGGACGACCAGTCCTTCGGCTTCATGGCCGGTTTCCGGTGGACCCCTAATCTCGCCTTCGAAGTCGGATACATGCAGCTCGGCGAACTCGAGTACCGCTCGGACGATGTGCTGGCGGATCTACTCGAAACGCCGCCCCTCGTCGGCAACCTGAGCACCCGGATCCGACATGAACTGTCGTCGTTCGCGATATCTGCCCTCGGGATCTGGCCATTGACCTACGAATGGGAGATCTATGCCCGCGCGGGCTTCAGCTTCACGAACACGAAAGCCAAGATCCGGATCGAGGACTCCCCATTCAGCGACTCGGATGACAGCGTCGATCTGCTCGCAGGCATTGGCCTCTCGTACACTTTTCTGGACGTGTACACAGTGCGGGGCGAGTACTTGCGCGTGTTCGATGCGGGCAAGCAGTCGCTTGGGCCGCAAAGCGATGTGGATTTGCTGTCGATTGGGGTGGCGGTGTCGTTTTAGGTTGGGCTTGGGACCTGGGGCTTGGGACCTGGGCCAGAACGTGCGGAGCGCACCTCCTGCCCACGCCCCAGGCCCCAGCCCCTGTATTCTTGCCCCGTGAACCTCAGCGAACCACAAGAACCATGGGCGCGATTGCCAGAGCCTTGGAAGTCATCGCCGAATTGTGGGTGCCCGCAGTTCTCATGCTGGTGGTGCTCACGCTGGTGCTCGGCGTGAAACGTATCTGGACAGTGTTGGGGCTCGTGGTCGTTGGCTTGTTCGTGATCGCAGTGGTGCGCCGTATTGCGACCACCCCCGACACCGAACCCGAGGCAGGTCCTGTCGCGATTACGCCAGCCGCCGCAATCGAGTCCTTACCCATCGATCAGGCAGAGGTCGCTGAGCTCCAAATCACGGGCAGCACGGCACCCTGGAAGTTCACCGGCACGATCGTGAATCGCAGCGAGGAACACACGTTGCGTTCGGCCACCATTCATGTGATGCGCCGCGATTGTTACCCCGGTGCGCTCGATCCGAGCGGCTGCATGGTTCTGTGGGAGAGCAGCAAGCGCGTGAACCTCGATACACCTCCCGGTGAACAGCAACGGTTCGTGGAACAGCTCTCACCGCGTGGATCGGTCGCGCGAGCGCAGGGGACGGTGCAGGACGAGTTCGAGTTGATCGGCTTGACCGGGCGTAAGCGGACGCGCTGACGGAACGGCGACTGACGGGGCAAGCTTCATGGAGAACTTGCCAGGATGAACAGGATGGTGAGATGAGAGCCTAGACAGGATTAACAGGATTAACGGGATTACAGGATGGTCGGATGAGAGCAGCGCGATGAGAAGTTTGTTGGTCTTGCGTTCGGCATCCTCTTCATCCTGTTAATCCTGTCCATCCTCTCGATCCTGTCCATCTATTCATCCTGTCCCGATATCTCCCTGTAATCAGCGTCTTCGCGCCAGGTCACTCGTGCGTCGGCACTGCGTAGCTCGCAAGCAGCGCTGCGATGTCACCGCGATGTCGGTCGAGCGCGCGCTGGATCTCCTCTTTGAACACACCCTCGCCTCTGCGCACGCCCATCGCAATGGCAAAGGTCATGGGAAACACACCGTCCCACTGAGGCTCCACAAGCGTTACTCGAAGGGGCACGGGCTGCCGGCGCGCGAAGTAGCCCGCCATTGGCCCCCAGGCAATCGCAACGTCGATCTCGCCGCGCGCGACAGCATCGATGATCGCACGCGGCGGATCGTGCTCCGTGTAATCGCCGTATATCGAATAGCCGCGCACGTTGTCGACGATGCCGCGACGCGCGAGTGCATGCGCTGGCGGCGTGTTGGCGAAGTCATCGCCGATCATTTGCACGCCCACGGTCAGCGTGCGCAGTCGCGGATCATCGAGATGATGGATATCGACTCCACGGTCCTCACGCGTGACGAACACATAGCTTGAACGATAGTACGGCCGCGTGGCCGCGAGCATCTCCGTCCCCACAGCGACTCCCGCGATGAGATCGCATTGTCCTGCTTGCAAACCCGTGCGAATGAATCCTCGCCGTTGCGCGATCCACGTGTACTTCACGTCGGCATGGAGGTCCTGCGCAATCATCTCTGCAAGTTTGTTCTCGAATCCTTGGCGTTGTGCGTTGGAGAACGGCAGGTTGTTGGGATCTGCACAGACGCGCAACTCGCGTGCGGAGGCCGCGCCGGGAATCAGAAGGCCAGCGAGCACCAGTGCATCAATTCTTCGCATACAGATACGCCACCACATCGCGAGCCTCTCGCTCCGAAAGCCCGAGCGTCGGCATTGCCGTGAGCGGATCGACGCTCTTCGGATCCTCTATCCACTGCGCCAAGTTATCCGGCGTATTGACGAGCCGGCCTGCAACGTAGACACGCGCGCTGATGCCTTTCAATGGCGGACCGACGAGACCGCGCGCACCTGGAACACCGCTGATCTCGTGGCACGAACCGCAGCCGGAACGCGCGATGACTTGCTTGCCGCGATCCGGATCGCCACCGGTCTGTTGGCGAATGCGGTCGAGATCGTGACGGTGATCGTTCGAGAGCTCGACCGCAGTGGCAACGGCAACGCCGACTGCGGCGATTGCTGCCCAGCCGTACGCCCAGCGTCGGCTGATACGACTAGGCACGCGACACCTCCATCGCGTCCATACGTCGCAGCCACAGCGCGACATACGCAAGCGCCGCTGCCGCGTGCACGAGGCCCCCGGGAATCCACATGATGAGTCCTGCGAGTTGTTGATCTTCCACCTGCGTCAGGCCGAAGGGGATCTCGCCCAGATCGAGCGCTGCGTAACCGCGATACCAGGGACTCGTGGAGAACGACATCAACGCACCCAACACGCCCGTATGCAGCGCTGTAATGAAGAGATACAGCGCGGCGAGACCATATCCCTGCCCTGCCTTCGGCGCTCGGGTGATGCCCCACCAGAAGAGCAGCGCCGTGACCAGAAAGCTCACGTGCTGTGCGATATGCCAATTTTCGCTCTGCAATGCACGGTCGAAGAGAACAGGCACGTGCCACACCCACAGTGCAATGGCCTGCAGCACGGTGACGACGAGCGGAGCTGTGAGTGCCTGCCACGATCTTGCTACGAGCGGTCGATGCCCGGCATACCCAAGCTGGACACGCAGCGGCTTTGGTAACGCCCACAGGAATACGCCGATGGGCTTGGAGAGAGCGAGCAATGGAGCTGCGATCAACATCAGCAGTTCATGCTCGATCATGTGCGCCGTGAAGGAGTGACGCCCGAGCTCGTGCAGCGGCGTCAGCAGCGACGCGACGATCGCGCCCCAACCCAGGAAGAAGACGAAAGCACGGCGCCACACCACCCAGCTTCCTGCACGCGTGTGCGCGTGCAAGCGCCACAGCCCCACCGCATACCACACACCGCTGACGAACAACGGCAGCAGCAATCCAATCTCGCGCTCGAGCTCGCTCACCTCGGCGCTGCCGTGCGCATGTGCCGCGACACTGGCCAATAGCAGCGCTGCGCTGGCGAGCAGTTTCATCGCCAACACTCCCGCAGGATGATCGATGCACCTGTACCCACAATGATGACGACGGCAAAGTACGCGGCCGAAACCACCGATAACAAGGCGAAGAAACTGTGCGCGTGATCGGCGTCATCAACCGCGTGGGACGAACGCCAGCGCCGCCACGACAACGCACCGCCGAGCGCGGCGATCAGCAAGCAGGCCGCGCCGACTGCAATCGCGATGCCCACCCCGGGATGGCACTTCACGTAAGACCACATCGAGCTCACTTGCTGGTCGAGCCCCCACGCCGTCGGGCCCAGCATCAGGCC
>CBJNAT010000407.1:0-4034 GCA_966434585.1 uncultured Gammaproteobacteria bacterium
GCTACGATCTGACGGACGAGGCGAACGTGTACGCATCGGTCAGCAATGGGTTCAAGACCGGCGTGTTCAACGCGTATGCCTATCCGCTAGTGGCGGTGTCCCCGGAGAAGATCACGGCCTACGAGGTGGGCGCCAAAGGTCAGTTGGGCGGCCTGGCCGTCACGGTCGCGGCCTTCGCCTACGACTATCGCGACATCCAGGTGCAGGCACAGACGCAGCAGAACGGCGCGTTCGTCGTGACGCTCACCAACGCCGCCAAATCAAAGATCCGCGGCTTCGAGGCAACGCTCGGCGGACGCCTGGGCTCGCAGTTCAGCTTCGATCTCGGCGCCTCCTACATTCCGACGGCGAAGTACACCGACTATGAGAGAGCGCAGGTGTTCGTGCCGCAGGCCAACGGCAACGCGAGCGTCACGCCGTACGACGCGAGCGGCAGCCGCTCGATCCGCACGCCCAAGTTCCAGGGCAACGCGCGACTTGGCTACGACATTGAGTTCGCACGCGGCACGCTGGATGCCTCGCTCAGCTATTCGCACAACAGCGGTTTCTACTTCCAGCCCGGCGATTTCAGCCATCAGAGCGCCTACGACATCGTGAACGCCCGCATCGCCTGGACCGAGCCGTCGGAGCGCTGGACGTTCTCGATCACGGGCGAGAACCTGACCAACGAGCACTACAGCTTCTATACGACCGATTCACTGGCCGGTACCGTCGACGTGCTGGCGCGGCCCCGCGAGGTGGGCTTCGGCGTATCTGCCAGGTTTTGATCGAGTAGGCTTGCGATAGCGACAACGCAAACAACACAGTGTGCGCCGGCCGTGTGCCGGCGCACCCTATCGCGGAGTACATCCTTGACCGATGATGCGCGCGTGCCGCCGGGGCACACAGTCCACTCGTTGTCCGGGCGCGGCCTGTACGTCGTCGGTCTGCTGCTGATCGTCAACATCGTCAACTTCGTCGATCGGCAGCTTCCATTCATCCTGATCGATGCGATCAAGGCCGAGCTGCGCCTGACGGATTCCGAAATCGGGCTGATGGCCGGCTTGTCGTTCGCCATCGTGTACTCGCTCGCCACGCTGCTGCTCGCACACATCGCCGATCGCTGGAGCTCGCGCTGGGTGCTCACGCTCGCGCTCGCGGTATGGAGCGTGATGACTGCGCTCTCTGGGCTCGCCGCCAACTTCATCCAGCTCGTGCTCTGTCGTATGGGTGTCGCGGCGAGCGAAGCGGGATGCACGCCGAGTGCGCACTCCTTGATCTCGCGCCTGATCGTGGCCGACCGGCGCGCACTCGCGCTTGCGGTGTTTTCGCTCGGCGTACCGATCGGCAGCATGCTAGGGCTGTCGCTGGGCGGATGGATCAACGATGTGTGGACCTGGCGTACGGCGTTCTTCGTCGTGGGCCTGCCGGGATTGGCCATCGCACTGCTGAGCTGGTGGAGCATCCCTTCGCTGCCGCCGAGTCGGGCCGTCGACGTCGCGCCCACGCCGTTCCTCACGACGCTGCGGCATCTCTTCGCGATGCGTTCGTTCCGGCACATGGCGACGGCCAGCTCGTTCTACGCCTGCGGCAGCTACGCGATCAACGTGTTCGCGGCGGCGTTTCTGATGCGCGTTCATGGGTTGTCGGCGAGCCAGGCCGGGCTGTGCATGGGCATTGTGTTCGGCGTCGGCGGCTTGATTGGCACGTTCGCCGGTGGCGTGCTCGGCGATTCGCTGGGCCGTCGCAGCCCTGCGTGGCGGCAGAGGATTCCTGCGGTCGGTCAATGGTTGTCGTTGCCTACTGCGCTCGCGGCATGGCTGGTGCCGAACGTGACGGCGTCCGTGATGTTTCTGACGATCAGCTACATGTTCGGCCTGTTCTACTTTGCCCCGACGTTCGCGGCGGCCCAATCGCTCGTGCGCGATGAGATCCGTGCAACCACCTCCGCAGCGCTGCTGTTCTGCCTGACGTTGATCGGGTCGTCCGTCGGGCCGATGGTCGTCGGCTGGCTGAGCGATCGGCTCGCGCCGCAGTGGGGACATCTGTCGCTGCGCTACGCGATGTGTGCCTCAGTTGTGACCATCGCGCTTTCGGCAATCTTCTTTCATCTCGCGGGCCGGGCACTCGCCGACGACCTTCGAGCACGCATGAGTGCGTGAACGGAGTGAGGCACCCTCTATGATCAGTTTCCGCTTGTGCTGGCGCGCGTTGAGTTCCCTACCAGGGATTGCTGTTCGATCTCCAGGATGAAGGCGCCGTTCAACGCTCCAGCGTGTGGATCGCGGGGGCTAAGCGCGGCGTCACGGCAGCATCAAACGGAAGCTCAAACGCCGCAATGCGATTGAGCCGGTGATGCGATGAACGCGCTGTTGTGCGGTGCCGGCCACAACCTACGCAAGATCCTCGACCAGCTGAGGCTTTTTTTGCGCCCGTACAAAACTCAACTTCGCGGCATTCCTCGACGTGTTGCTCGTGCAGCGACCATCGCTAAACTTTTGAAACTGGGTTTTTCAGGGACCACTAGCTACTGCAAATACCCAAACACCGTGCCACAGAGTCCGATAACGATCAGAGAGCAGCATGATGACAACCGACATGACCTCGCTTTCCCGCTCCCTGCGTTGCGGATCACTGCATGCGGTCGATCTGATCGAGACGACGCTGGCGCGGATCGATGCGCTCGACGGCAAACTCGGCGCGTTTGCGGCGATCAATCGCGAGAGTGCCCTTGCCGCAGCCCACCGTGTCGATGCCGAGCTGGCGGCCGGCCAGTGGCGGGGACCGTTACATGGCATTCCGTTCGGAGCCAAGGATCTGCTGGCAAGCGCCGATCTGCCGACCGAAGTCGGCATGGCGATTTTCAAGGAAGGATGACCGGCTACGACGCAACAACGATCGCGCGGCTGCGCGAGGCCGGCGCAATCCTGATCGGCAAACTCGTCCAGACCGAAGGCACGTTCAGCGGTTATCGCGATGGCGCGGTTGCGCCTAAGAATCCATGGAACCCGGAAGTCTGGCCCGGTGCCTCATCGAGCGGTTCAGCAGTCGCGGTTGCGGCACGGTTGTGCCCGATCGCGCTGGCGTCCGATACCGGTGGCTCGATACGCGCACCGTCTGCAGCCTGCGGGATCGCCGGACTGATGCCAAGCCACGGTCGCGTCAGTCGTCATGGCGCATTTCCGCTCGCGCCGACACTGGATCGGGTCGGACCGTTCGCAACCTCTGCGCTCGATTGCGCGCATGTGCTGGGCGCGATTGCCGGTGCCGATCCCGCCGATCCCGCTGCGCTCGCTGAGCTGGCATTTGCGATGCCGCGAGCAATCACTTAGCAGGCTGAGCTGACCCCGCATTGCGCATCGGATGCCGAAAGGTGCCGGGTTTCGGCATTTCGGTTTCAGAAGAAACGCATCGTTACCGAATGACCGAAACCCGGCACAGAAAACATGCGCGGATTCTGCATCGGTTACAAGGGCCAGACCAGACGCCGCGAGTTCTGGTGAGCGCGACCGAATGAAGCTAAATCTGTCCCCTTTCTTTCGCCTTTCTTTCGTACATGGGGCAGAGGAGATCACTACGGCGCGGATGCAAAGAGATCTGCCGCACCTTCCCATGTGAGCTTCACCCCGGTGAGGAGCAGCAGCACGTAGATGAGCACGTAGAAGCGCTCGGGCTCTACGCGGCGAATCAGCTTTGCGCCAACCGCTGTCGCGAGCAGCGCGAGGGGAAACAGCGCGACGGATGTCGCCATTTTGTCACGAGTGAACTGGCCCAGCGCGGCGTACGCAGGGACTTTGAGCCAGTTGATGATGGCGAAGAAAATCGCGGACGTGCCGATCAGCACGTCGCGATCCAATCGCTTCGGCAGCATGTAGATCTGAAAGGGAACCCCGCCCGCATGCGCGACCTGGCTCGTGAAGCCGGAGGTAACGCCGCACACCACACCCATCACGTCCGATGACTTGTGCACACGGACCGTGTGGCGCCACGTGATCTGCAGCTGACGCAAGCCAAAGCTCAGCGACACGAGACCCACTGCCAGCTCCACTGCCGCG
>CBJNAT010000408.1:0-4030 GCA_966434585.1 uncultured Gammaproteobacteria bacterium
CAGCAGCGCGCTCGCGTAGCCGATACCGCGGCTGGAGCCCGTGATGATGGCCACTTTGCCAGTCAGATCGAACAGATCGGAGGACATGGAAAAATATCCTTGATTTGAGAAGAAGTGTGGCTTGCGTGGGGCTTCCAGGCGCGCATGCGCACAACCGCCGACGCGCACCATAGCCTGCTTTTGCGTGTGTAAAATCGTCGATATCACTGCGATATCAGTGGCCTGGACCTCTGATATCGACGTTGAGGATCCGTCGAGCTGGTCGCACACTGACTTCACGCCGAATTCGGCTTTCGCAATTCTCAGGAAAGCTCACCATGCAGCTCTACACCGGCCCGATCTTCGATGGCGACACTCACATCTATGAGCAGGCCGACGCCTACTCGCGCTATCTGCCCGAGAAATATCGCAAGAAGTTGGAGGTGCGTCACGTCGTGGAAGACGGCAAATATCCCCTCTACGTGGGCCCTTGGAAAATCCCGCCTGGCGAAGACGCGATGCGCCTCATCGAAGGCAAGGTAAAGATTCCGGCGCCCGGCATGCTGCACGTCTGGCTGAAGCGTCTGCACGAAGGCGGCGCAGAGATGGACTGGGTGGAGATGCCGCCGGAAGCGCTCCATCGCGACGCGCGCTTGAAGTGGATGGACGAGCACAACGTCGAAGCGTGTTCGATGTTTCCGGGCGAGATGAACACAGTGCCCGCCTTCGTCGAGGATCGCGAGGGTTTGTTGGCGCTCATCAGCGCCTACAACCGTTGGTTCGGCGAAGAGTGGGGGTTCAACTACAAGAACCGCATTTTCGCCACGGCCATGCTCAGCTTCGAAGACAAGGAATGGGCAAAGCGCGAGATCGATACGCTGCTCAAACAAGGCTTGCGCACGATCGCTTTGCCGCCGGGGCCGTTCCAGAATCGCTCGCCTGCCGATCCGTACTTCGATGAGCTCTGGGCGCCGCTCAACGAGGCCGGGGTCGTGGTCCAGTATCACATCGGTGAGGCCAAATACATGCACACGTTGCAGGCCCTGTGGGGTGACGTGCAGGCCTCGCAGTCGCGAGTCGGTCAAACAGCGTGGATGTGGCTCAATGCATACGGCGAGCCTGTGATGTGGCACGTGCTCTCGTCGTACATCTACCTGAACTTCTTCAAGCGCTTCCCGAACATCAAGATTATCAGCTCGGAAAACGGCGCGGAGTTCGTGCCGTACTTTCTGCGCCGCATGGACAAGATGCGTGGCATGGCGCGCCAGGGTTACTGGCCGTGCGGTCAGCTCGATGAACGCCCCAGCAAGATCTTCATGAGGAACATTAAGGTCGTCGCGTTTCCGGAAGACGATCTGCAGAACCTCATCGACGCAACCGGTAGCGCCGACTGGCTGATGGCGGGTTCCGACTTCCCGCACACGGAAGGCACGACCACACCCGCCGCGTTCATGCGTGATCAGAAGCGTGCGCTCTCGGAATCCGACACGCGCAAGGTGATGTACGAGAACGGACGCGCCATGCTGGGCGTTCGCGGCTGAGCCCCTGCGCACGGAGCGTTGCCTCCTCGCAGCCTGTCGGACTTGGGATTGATCTACTGCGGCTACGATCACCTAAGTCCGACAGGGGCTAGGGATCGAAGTACCAAGTTCCGTGCGGTATTGTCTGGCAAGTGACCACAGGTGCTTGCGAGGCTAGACACGATGAGCGCTCCGCGCCCGTTCCGCTGCGAGATCCCAGCAGCTCGTATCATCGATCTCCACGAACGCATCGATCGGGCGCGCTGGCCGGATCAGATCAACGACGATGCGTGGTCCTACGGGACCGAGTTGAATTATCTGCGCGAGCTCGTGCAGTACTGGCGCCGTGATTTCCGATGGTCGCAAGCACAAACGGAACTCAATGGGTTCGATCACTTCCTGTTGGACATCGACGGACTCGATCTCCACTTCATTCATCAACGCTCGCCACATGCCAGTGCGACGCCGCTGCTGATCACACATGGCTGGCCTGGCTCGATCGTTGAGTTCTTGGATTTGATTCCGCGGCTCACGGAGCCGGAGAAGTTCGGCGGCCGCCCCGAAAACGCATTTCACGTCGTTGCGCCCTCATTACCCGGCTACGGTTTCTCGCCTGGCGCGCGTGAGCCCGGTATGCACGTGCAGAAGGTCGCAGAGCGGCAGATACGTTTGATGGCCGAACTGGGGTACACGAGCTACATCGCACAAGGCGGCGACTGGGGCTCGGCGATTTCTCTTGCAGTCGCTGCACTAGATCCTGAGCACTGCGAAGCGGTGCATGTGAACCTGCTCATGCTGCCGCCGCCGAGAGACGTGGCCAACCCGATGTCGCTTGCCACTGCACAGGAGCGCGTGCTCCTGGAGCGCACGGCGCGCCATCAGCGCGAAGGCTCGGCTTACATGAAGCTGCAGATGACGAAACCCCAGTCACTGGGCTATGGGCTGTACGATTCGCCGATCGGCTTGTGCGCCTGGATCACCGAGAAGTTCCATGACTGGAGCGATTGCGGCGGCGACATTCGAAACGCGGTCTCATGGGATCGGTTACTGACGAACATCTCTTTGTACTGGTTCACGAACTCCATCGTGTCCTCGCTGCGCCTGTACAAAGAAACGCTGGGTCACTCGGGAGCGACGAAACCGCTGGCACAGCCACGAGTGCCGTTCGGCATGGCGGTGTACCCGCAGGACATCTATCACGTGCCTCGCGCTTGGGCGGAGCGTGCATTCAACGTGCGGCACTGGTTCGAGGCGAGCCGAGGCGGGCATTTCGCTGCGATGGAGCAGCCGCAAATCTTTGCCGAGGACCTGTGGCGCTTCAAACAGGTGTGCAGCTGAAGCTCCTCGCCGAGCCTCCTCACTCCACAAATGTGGGCAGCGCCCCGATCCGTAGGGGTGTAAGAACGCTCTACGACCAACCACCCATGCGCGCGACGCCCATGGTTGCCACAGTCCATCCAAGCAGAGGTGCCACCAGCGTGTCTGTGCCATCACACTTCGCGCCCTACAAGGGTTTTCTTCAGATCGCGTACGTCACCACCGATTTCGATCGCGCGCTCTCTGAGTTCGCTGCGCAATACGGGGTACCGACGTGGCTGCAGCTACGGAACTTGGAGATCGAAACCGGCAAAGATCGGAGTTGCCGCACTCACGTAGCACTGACGTATGTCGGTGCCACTCAGCTCGAGGTGATTCAAGCGCTGGGCGGCGACGATACGGTGTATCGCCATGGCCTTCCCGAGCAGGGTTACGCGGTTCGGTTGAACCATTTGGCACAGCTCATCGACACCGAAGCGGAGTTCGAAGCCATCCATGATGACGTCGTGGCGCAGGGCATTCCAGTCTCGATATACGGAACCGGTGGGGGCGGCACCGCTCGCTACTTTTATACCGACCACCGCGCTTCGCTGGGGCACTATGTCGAGCATGTGTGGTATTCGCCGGAGGGGCTCGCTTTCTTGCGCGAGCAAATTCCACATCTCTGATCGCAACAGATCGTGCTTGCAACGGAGGAGACGATGGAAAGGTGGAACGAGTACGTCGACCTGCTAAAGCCCGCCGGCGAGCTGATCGCGAAGACCTGGGCGCCAGACAATCCGCAGGTGCAGGCCGACCTGTGCCGCCAGTTGGCGATGAACCTGTCGCAAGGCTACTTCTTGTACTGCCAGTCGACGCCACAGCATCCGGACTGGGCGCCGTTCGAGAACTCGGTGTTCATGCTGCAGCCGAATCCGGACGCGGTTTATTACTACGCCCCCGTGTCCGGCGACGGCACCTACCGTGTCGTCGGCGAACGCGGTAATGCGCCCGTGGTGGGGTTCGCCACCGGCAAGGTGATGCTCGGCATGGGCCTGCCGCCAGGCCCCGGCTTCGGCAATTTCGACGTTGACGATCTCGAGCACAACGCCGATGGCTCGTTCGAGGTGATCTTCAGCAGCGAGCGTCCTGCCGGTCACAACGGCAATTGGCTGCACTTACATCCCGAGGCGCGCTTCATCCAGGGCGGCACCGACGTGATGGTCGAGCTCACG
>CBJNAT010000409.1:0-4008 GCA_966434585.1 uncultured Gammaproteobacteria bacterium
TGTTCCTCGGCTCCACGGCCATCCTCAACACGCTGCTCGCCATCCTGAACGAGCTGCGGCCGGCGTTGCTGCCTCATCCCGTTCATCCGTCGGCCGGAGTCCGTGCATGACGAAACCGACCATTGCCATGTTCGGTTCGAGTCTCGTGTCCGCCTACTGGAACGGCGCGGCTACCTATTACCGCGGCATCATCCGCGCGCTGCACGGCTGCGGCTATCGCGTGCGCTTTTTCGAGCCGGATGCCTACGATCGCCAGAAGCATCGAGATATCGCAGACCCCGAGTGGGCGCAGGTCATCGTCTATCCCAATAGCGAAGCCGGTGTGTACGAGGCGCTGGAGGCGGCGCAGGACGCGGATGTGATCATCAAAGCGAGCGGGGTCGGTGTCTTCGACGAGCTGCTGGAAGCCGAAGTCGCGGCGCTCGCAGGTCCTTCGCGCACCGTGGCGTTCTGGGATGTGGATGCACCGGCGACGCTCGAGCGCATGCAGAGCAATCCGCGCGATCCCTTCCGCGAACACGTGCGCCGTTACGATCTCGTGCTCACGTACGGCGGGGGAGATCCCGTCGTTTCCGAGTACACGCGCTTCGGTGCGCGTCGCTGCATTCCGATCTACAACGCGCTGGATCCCGCAACGCATTTTCCGGTGATGCCGGAGCCGCGCTTTGCAGCGACGCTGAGCTTCCTCGGCAATCGCTTACCGGACCGAGAAGCCCGCGTGTGCGAGTTCTTCATCCATGCAGCGCGCCAGTTGTCCGATGAGCGCTTCATTCTGGGCGGCAACGGCTGGCACGAGCACATCGATTTGCCGCCGAACGTCACGCCCATCGGTCACGTCTACACGCGCGAGCACAATGCCTTCAACTGCTCGCCGCGCGCGGTGATCAACATCAATCGCGACAGCATGGCGCGGTTCGGTTTCTCGCCGCCGACACGCGTGTTCGAAGCCGCAGGCGCCGGGGCATGCCTGTTCTGCGATGCATGGGATGGCATCGAAGAATTTCTGGAGCCTGGACGCGAAGTGATCGTCGTGCACTCCGGTGCAGAGGTCGTGGCCGAGCTCGCGCGACTCACGCCGGAACAGGCGCGCGCGATCGGCGATGCCGGCCGCGAGCGCGTGCTCAATCAACACACCTACGCGCACCGCGCCGCCGTGCTGCTCGAAGTGCTGGAGAGTCGTGCCGCACCCACCGATGCCTTGCGGCGAGCACAGGAGGTTGCGCATGTCAGCGGCCGTTGATCTCGTTTTCCTGGGGCTCGCGCTGAGCTCGTCCTGGGGCAATGGCCATGCAACCACGTATCGCTCGCTGCTCAAGGGCTTGAGGGAGCGCGGTCAGCGCGTGTTGTTCCTCGAGCGCGATCGGTCCTGGTATGCCGACAACCGCGACCTGCACGATTTTCCGTACTGCGAGTTGGCGTTCTATTCGGACCTGCGCGATCTGAACGAGCGTTTCGCAGCGCGCGTGCGAGCGGCGCCTGCGGTGATCGTCGGCTCCTACGTGCCCGACGGACGACACGTGTGCGAGTGGGTGTTGAACACCGCGCGTGGCGTGCGAGCCTTCTACGACATCGATACGCCGGTCACGCTGGCGAAGATGCGCGCGGATCGCTGCGAGTACCTGGCACGCGCGCAGATCGCGCGCTTCGATGTCTACTTGAGTTTTACCGGCGGCCCACTATTGCGTGAGCTCGAGCGCACGTTCGGTGCGCAACGAGCCGAGGCGTTGTACTGCAGTGTCGATCCCGATCTGTACACACCCCGCAGCAACGAGGCGCGTTTCGACTGCGGTTACATGGGGACGTACAGCCCCGATCGCCAGCCGCCGCTCACGGAGCTGCTGCTCGGGCCCGCTCAGGCGCTGCCCGATATGCGATTCGTCGTGGCGGGCCCACAGTACCCGAGTCATGTCGAATGGCCACGCAACGTCGAGCGCATCGAGCATGTTTGCCCGGATGAACATGCACGCTTCTACGGTGCGCAGCGCTTCACGCTGAACGTCACCCGAGCCGACATGATTGCAGCCGGTTACTCGCCGAGCGTGCGGCTGTTCGAAGCCGCTGCCTGTGGCGTACCGATCATTTCGGATGTGTGGGCGGGTATCGAAACGTTGTTTCGGGATGGCCAAGAGATTCTGCTCGCGCACAGCGGCACCGATGTCATGCACTTCCTGCGTGACATCTCCGATCGCGAACGCCTAGCGATCGGTCGCGCCGCACATGAGCGCGTCCTCGTGCAACACTCCAGCCGGGTGCGTGCGGCAGAGCTGGAGGAGCATCTACAGCCCCGCGTCGCACGCGAAGGTGTCGCGTGAGCTCCGTGCATTCACTGCGCGCCGACATCGAAGCGCTGGGGCCGTGGTTTCACAACTTGCATCTGCCCGACGGCACTCAAACCGCGCCGAATCACTTCCTGGGGGACTTCCCCTCGTTCAAGTGGACGAAAATTGCCGACAGCGTGCCCCAGGATCTTTCCGGCTGGACGGTGCTCGACATCGGCTGCAACGCCGGCTTCTACAGCATCGAGCTTGCCCGTCGCGGCGCGCAGGTCACTGCCTTCGACATAGAGCCGCTCTACCTCGATCAGGCACGCTGGGCTTCGCGGCAGTTCAACGTCGAGGATCGTATCGAGCTCTCGCTCGGACACGTGTACGACCTTTTCCACGAACAGCGTCGCTTCGATCTCGTCTGGTTCACAGGCGTCTTCTATCACTTGCGCTATCCAGTGCTCGCTCTCGATCTCGTGCGGCGGGTTGCGGGTAAGCGCTTGATGTTTCAGACGCTCACCATGCCGGGTACGTCCGTATGTGCCGCGCCGGACGACATGCACATCGATCATCGCGATGCGATGTGCGAGGACGGCTGGCCGAAGATGGCTTACATCGAGAAGCGACTCGCGGGCGACAACAGCAATTGGTGGGCGCCAAACCATGCTTGCATCGAGGCGCTGCTGCGCACGGCCGGTTTCGACGTGCTCGAGCGCCCCGAGCACGAGTTCTATTACTGCGCCGTGACCGAGACGTGCGATGCCCGCGCTGCAGCAGAGTTCGAAGACGTTCGGCGCATCGTGACGCGCACGCGCTAATCACTCGCTCGTCTCGAATTGCGAAGTGTCCTAGACCTTTCGACTGTGAGAGGTTACCCGCCCCATTGCCCATGGCACTTCCACGCGTCGAGGTATTAGAGATGAGTCCGATGTCACGGCTGAGCGGCAGGATCATTGGTGGACCGAAACGCGACGACGCCGTGGCGGAACTCGTGACGGGGCATCAACTCGCTGGCCATCCTGTCATCAGCCCGTTGGGCGAGCGACTCGGTGAGATTCGTGATGTGCTTATCGACATCGCATCGGGTCGCGTGGCCTACGCGGTGCTCGACTTCGACTGCTTCGTCGGTGTGACGGACAAGCTCTACGCGGTGCCCTGGGTGGCGCTCACCCTCGATGCGGACAATCGCTGTTTCATTCTGAATGTCGACAAACGGCGACTGCCGGAAGCTCCTTGCTTCGCGAAGGACTGCTGGCCGACATTGGCCGATGCGCCCTGGGCAGAACAAGTCCACCGTTTCTACAGCGCGGAACCGTTCTGGCGTTATCTCGCTTAAGCAAAGCGAGGGATCGGGACACTGATGTGCATGGACGCACAAATGCCGCGAAGCACAGGACGTGGGTGAGCGGCCTTGTCGCGACCCTCGAGCGAGCAATAAGAAGTGCAATTCTTGCTGCCCGCTCGTCACGTGCGACGGAGGGCAGATCGCTGTGCCCGACGTTGCTCGATAAGGATGTTCCATGCTGATACAGAATCGTTCTGGCCATGTTGTCACCGGCATTCGAGTTCGCACCTTCGTTACTGCGTGAAGGCGATACGTGCTGGAAGGTCGCCACCGCGCGGCGCGCCACACTGCTCATCGACGGCGAAGAGTACTTTCGCGCGTTGCGCTCGGCGCTGCTGAAGGCACGCCGGCAGATTCTCATCGCGGAGCCTTCGGCACTGAAGGCTCTGGACGGTCAGA
>CBJNAT010000410.1:0-3992 GCA_966434585.1 uncultured Gammaproteobacteria bacterium
ATCGCGCAGCGGCGGCAGGCTCGTCACGTCTCGCTGCATACGCGGCGGCTTGCCGAGGATCACTTCCATCGGCACATCGACAGGCGGCTCCTTCAGCAGCGGATCGGCAACGTGCAACCAGCCGTCATTCGTGATCTCACCGACAACTGCATACGGACAACGCTCGCGCTCGCAGAACTGTGCGAATTGCTGCAGGTGTTCGGCCGCGATCAGGAGCACGTAGCGTTCCTGCGCTTCGTTGCACCAGATCTCCAGCGGCGACATGCCGGGTTCGAGACTCAGCACCTTGCGCAGATCGATCCGGCCGCCACGATGGCTGTGATCGATGGATTCTGGAATCGCATTCGACAAACCACCCGCGCCCACGTCGTGAATCAGCAGAATCGGATTGGCGGCTCCCAGCGACCAACAACTGTCGATCACTTCCTGCGCACGCCGCTGAATCTCGGGATTGCCGCGTTGCACGGAGGCGAAGTCGAGATCTTCGCTGCTCGCGCCGCTCCCGACCGACGAGGCCGCACCGCCACCCAAGCCGATCAACATCGCAGGACCCCCAAGCACCACGATTTTCGCACCGGGCGGGATCTCGCACTTCTCCACGTGCTGACGACGCACGTTGCCCAAGCCGCCCGCGATCATGATCGGCTTGTGATAGCCGCGCAGAACCGCTCGTTCGGTTGAAGCCAGCTCCATCTCGAACGTGCGGAAGTAGCCCATGATGTTGGGCCGGCCGAATTCGTTGTTGAAGGCCGCGGCGCCGAGCGGCCCCTCGATCATGATGTCGAGTGCGCTCGCGATGCGGCCTGGCTTGCCGAGATCGCACTCCCACGGCTGTTCGAAGCCGGGAATCCGCAGATTCGAGACGGAGAAGCCCGCCAGCCCCGCTTTCGGCTTCGCACCGCGACCGGTTGCGCCTTCGTCGCGAATCTCACCGCCCGAGCCCGTGGCCGCACCGGGAAACGGCGAGATCGCCGTCGGATGATTGTGCGTCTCGACCTTCATCAGGATGTCGATCGGCTCGGGATGCGCGCGGTATTGCCCGTCGCCCATGTCCGCAAACCACCGCACGCCATTCGCGCCTTCGATGACGGCAGCGTTGTCGCGATACGCGGAGAGCACGCCCTGCGGCGAACGTGCATGCGTGTTGCGGATCATCGCGAACAGCGACTTGGCTTGGCGTTCGCCATCCACGATCCACTCGGCGTTGAAGATCTTGTGGCGACAGTGCTCAGAGTTCGCCTGCGCGAACATCATGAGCTCGACATCCGTCGGATCGCGCTCGAGACGCGTGAAGCTCGTGTGCAGGTAATCGATTTCATCTTCGGAGAGTGCGAGGCCGAGCGTGCGATTCGCTTCGACCAGCGCTGCGCGTCCTTGACTGAGGACAGGCACTCGCTGCAGCGGCTTCGGCTCCCCATGCCTGAACAGCTGCGCGACATCCTCCGCGGCGAGCACCACGGTCTCTGTCATGCGATCGTGCAAAAGCGCCGCGGCCGTGCGCAGCGCGGCAGCATCGAGCCCTTCGCCGGCGATCGTGTACTCGATGCCGCGTTCGATACGTTCGATCGCCATGAGCCCACACACCTTTGCGATGTCGGTGGCTTTACTCGACCAGGGTGAAATGGTGCCGGCACGCGGCACTACGATCAGCGTACGGGTGCTGCCCGACAACGCCTGCGTGACGAGTCGCGGGCCGTACCGCAGCAGCGCCTCCAGCACTTTGCGCTGCTCCGCCTGGAGCGGTGCGCTCGTCTCGACGAAGTGCAGGTAACGACTCGCGACACCTCGCACCTGCGGAAGGCGCGTTTGCAGCGCACCGATGAGTTTCTGGATACGAAAGTCGGAAAGAGCGGGTGCGCCGGGCAGGATGAGCATGTCGGGTGTGGATAGGAGCCCTTCGACAGGCTCAGGGCGAGCGGAGCGGTAGTCCCCGCCGGTTCGCCCTGAGCCTGTCGAAGGGCTCTCGAGTCAGAATTGAAGAGCGCGCGATTATCCTCCTCTCGCGCGCTGGAACCCACCCCCGGACTACTTCTTGTCCGGCGAATACATCATCGGAAACTGGGCCACGTTCGAGGCGCCCTCGAGGGAAGTGATCTTGCTCACGCCCTGCTCTTTCACCTCGTCCACGCGCAGCACCGAATGCAGCGGCAGATACGTGCGCTTCACGCCCTCGAACTCGGCCTTGATCTTCTCTTCAGTCGGGTCAACCACGAGCGCCGTACGACTGCTGAAAATCAACTCCTCGACCTCGAGAAAACCAAACAACGAGCCATGGCTCACCTTCCGGGCATAAATCTCGAAGACCTTGCCCTGGTTGGCGAAAACGACTTTGAAAATGTGACTCGCTGCCATATCCGCCGGAGGTCCGGTTGTTAGTCTGCACGGCATATTACATAGCCCCAGCCGGGGCCGTCAGATTGATTGCTGACGCCCTGCGACACGCTCAAGAGATTCACCTGCGATGGCGCTGAAACTGCGGGTCATTAGCGATCACTATAAGAAGCTCGGTCGGCGCAGCTCGTGCCTGTTCGGCGTCACCGGCGGGCGCATCGGACGTGCGTCCGACAATGACTGGGTCTTACCCGATCCGGAACGCTACGTCTCCAGTCATCACGCCAAAGTGGTCTTCCGCGCCGGGCAGTGGGTACTGGAAGACACCAGCACGAATGGCGTGTTCGTGAATGGCGCCGATACTCCGCTCGCCGTCGAAGGCCCCTACAACCTCAATGACGGCGATCGCCTGCGCTTCGGGGACTATGAAGTCCTCGTGAGCATCGACGAGCGCAATGACTTCTCGCCCGATGCCAGCGGGCAGATGCCCGCACCTGCCGCTGTACCGCCGGCGAAGAAGCGTGCGCCCGCACACAAGGCTGCGGCCATCATCGAGGACCTGGGCGAAGACCTCGACATCACCGACCTGCTCAGCGAGTCCGCCATTCAGAAGCTGCCCGTGTCCCACGGCTTCGAGTTGAAGGACGACTCATTGGAATTGGCCGCACAACCGCAGCTTGCGGCCCAACCCGCAAGATCGACGCTCGCCGGCATGCGCGACGGCATCGAATCGCTGCTCGAAACCACCGATGAGCGTGCGCAGAGCACCATCGCGCGCGACAAGAAAGTCGCGAACGGCAACGACGACTGGCAGATGCAGACCCGGCCGTACGATCGCCGCACGATGGGAGTTCCAGGCTCACCGGCCTCGCTGGCCAGACAAGCGGCGTCGCTTCCGATTCGGGAAGTACCGGCCGAACGTCCGCGGCGCGCGACCGAAAGTTCGAACGATGCCATCGAGGCTCTATGCCGCGGCGCCGGAATCGATCCGAGCTCTCTCCCGAGCGACGCACAGAACGCGTTACTCACGCTTGCAGGCCAGATGCTGCGCGAGATGGTGCTGGGGCTCATGGAGGCCCTGAAGAGCCGCTCCGATACGAAAAGCCGCCTGCGCCTCAGCCAAACGACGATTCAGCCGGCCGAAAACAACCCGCTCAAGTTCTCAGCAAGCGTCGATGAAGCGGTACTCAAGCTCCTCGACCCGCACACCACGCGCTATCTGCCGCCGATCGAAGCCATTCGCAGCACGTTCGCGGATTTAAAACTGCACCAGCACGCGCTGGGCAGCTCGGTGCAATCCGCCATCGACGAGTTGATGAGCCGCATCGAGCCGAACGAGCTGCAGGAGCGGTTCGACCGGGGCTTAAAGCGCGGCCCGCTGCTCGGCGCCACGAATCGCATGAAGTACTGGGACTTGTACGTCGAGTTCTACCAGGTCCTGAACCAGCGCAACGAACAGGGCCTGCCGCCGATCTTCGCCGAGGAATTCGCCCGCGCGTACGCGGAAAAGGTGGGCGAGCCGGGGAAGAAGAAGAAATAGGCGACAGGCGACAGGTTACAGGCGACAGCCAGAACTCGGAGCAAACCTCTGGCTGTAGCCTGTAGCTTGTAGCCTCTGGCCTGTGGCCCCTTTACGACCTGCGCCTGTTCCCCCAGAATCG
>CBJNAT010000411.1:0-3979 GCA_966434585.1 uncultured Gammaproteobacteria bacterium
CGACGTGCGTTTGGCGATCGAGCGACTCGACAGCCCGCCGCTCAAACCGCAACTGACGCCGGAAGACATCGACCGCCAGTTGCGCGAACTCTTCGCTACCTATGTGGATTGCCTGACTCGCACGGCATTGGGAGCGGTGGATCGAGTGCGCGCCGGTGGCTTCATCAACAGGATGCATCTGCACAGTTTCCAGGAACTCGGTAACGGCCAGGATTGGCCGCAGGCCTACTTTGAATGCGTTTACGACATCTCACCCGATGAAGCGCTGATCCTAGAAACGGAGCTACCCGAAAAGCGCCACTACTGGAACGTTCAGGTCATCGATGGCTTGTGGAATCAGGTCGAGCTCGTGTATCGCAACAGCAGCCTCAACGGTCACCAAGCCGTGATCGACGCGGACGGCAAGTTCCGCGCTGTGCTCTCGGTGCAAGACCCGGGCATCGCGAATTGGCTGGATACCGGCGGCAACACCTACGGCATGCTGATCGGACGCTGGTACCGCTGCAGCTCGCACCCGACGCCCAGTTTGAAGAAAGTGAAGCTCGAGGACGTGCGCCAGCACCTGCCGGCCAGCACGCCCGCGTTCAGCGCCGCGCAGCGCGCTGAGCAACTGCGTCAGCGCCGCATCGGCGCGCAACTGCGTCGCCGTTGGTAGGGAATGATATGAACCGTTTTCGTGAACAAGTCGTCGTGGTGGTGGGCGCGGGCACAGGTCTTGGCCGCAGCATGGCCGAAGCCTTTGCGCGCGAAGGTGCGAAGCTCGTGGTCGCGGATGTCGATGCTGCGGCGCTCGACCAAACGTTGAGACGGGTGCGCACGCACGGTGCCGATGCCATCGCCGTCACCACTAACGTCATGCGTCCGGAGGCGCTCGAGCATTTGGCCGTGCAGACGATCGAGCGCTTCGGGCGCGCGGACATCGTCTGCAGCAACGCGGGCGTGAACGAGTACATCGCGCCGGCTTGGGAGAAGACGCCTGCAGATTGGGAATGGGTCATGGGCGTGAATCTCTATGGCCTCGTGCATGCGGCGCACGCGTTCATCCCACGCCTGCTGCAACAGGGGAGCGGGCACTTTGTCTGCACCGCGTCGAACACCTCGTTGCATGCCACGTCGGGTTTGGCTTGCTACGTTGCGAGCAAGCGAGCGGCGCTCGGCTTCTGCGAGGTGCTGCAGTACGACTTGTGGCGCGCAGGCTCACCCGTGAAGGTGTCCATCGTGTGCCCGAACAAGATCGCATCCGAGATGCCGAACAGCGCTCGCAATCGTCCGTCGTCGCTTCAGGGTAAGACGCCGAGTGCAGAAGAGTTGCAGCTCATGTCTGCGTACCTCGCAGATGGACACACGCCCGAGCAAGCGGCAACCATCGTTCTCGACGGGATTGCGGAACAGCGCTTCTACATTCTCACGAATGACATCGACGCACAGCACACGCAGGAGTGGGCGGCCGGTGTGCGGGAGGGACGTTTGTTCCAGATGAAGACGGCACAGGTGGAAGTTGGCGGATAGGAAAAGAGTTGAGGCAACTACACCAGCTTCACCACCCGCAAATCCTCGAGATACTTCCGAATGAACGCGGCCGACAGATGCGGAATCTGCTTGCCGTGCTTTTGCACGTCACTCTCGAATCGTACTGTGGAAACGTGAGCACCCGCGCTCGCCGGCATCGGTCGCCGCAGCTGGTGCAGCAGCGGGAGAGATGAGTGCTGGCGTTGCTTCTCCGGCAGTCCACGCAGAGCTGTCTCAAAGCGCCGATACCAATCTTCGTAGTCGTCGATGCGCTGGATACCGTAACCGGCTTCGATGGCCCAGTCGATGAACGTATCCATCGAGATGCCGTCATCGTGAGGATTCACGAGGTGATATGTGCGATAGCCGCTGAGAGCGGCAGCTCCCAAAGTGGCGATGATCGCAGCCGTGAAATCGACGGGGAGGCCATCGTAATGAGGCCTGATCGTGCTGCTTGCGTAGAAAGAACGCGGCGCAAGGCCCGTCACGACGATGCTGAACAGCCAGCGCGTGAACATGTCGGGCACATTGATCTGGCCCTGGTAGCGGCTGTGCGCCAGGATCATGTCCGATCGGAACACCGAGATGGGTAAGCCGAACTGCTCGTGTGCTTCGCGCAGCAAGACCTCGCCTGCCCACTTGCTGTTGCCATAGCCATCTGCGTAGCGCTGCCCATCGAGTGAGCGCACGGGGGTTGCGAGGCGAACGTCGGTGTCCTCATCGATGGCGCCACCTTCCGGCTTCATGGCGGCAGCGACCGTCGAGACGTTGTTGATCGGTTTCAGCCGATAAGTCATCGCGAGGCGAATCAACTCCGCTGTGCCGACGACGTTGGGTCCGAAGAGCTGCGAGTAGGGCAGCACGTGATTGACGAACGCTGCTGGATGCACGATGAGATCGACGGTCTGCGCGAGGCGATCCCATTGCTCACGCGGCAATCCGAGATGCGGCTCGCTCAAGTCGCCGGCCCGGACCTCGAGGTGTCTCTCAGCGAGTTGTTCGAAATGCCGCTTGAGCTCAGCGTCGCCGCTGTCGAACACGCTCGCGATACGTTGTCGGGCCGCGGCGTCATTCTGTCCTCGCGCGATGCAGATCACGCGGCCGTTGTTCTTCGCGACACGCTCGAGCCATTCGAGACAGAGGAAGCGACCGAGATAGCCGTTCGCACCCGTCACGAGCACAGTGCGAATCTCACGAGAGGGCGGCGCGGCATGCCGCGCAGCGTCCAACGTCTGCTTGTCTAGAAACTTCTCCAGCTTCAAGTCACTCGCGCGGATCTCTGTCGCGCCTCGACCATGCACGGACGCGAACGTGGCCCGCTGTGCGGCGTCGTTTCGGGCACGCTCGATGAAGCCAGCGAGCTGCTGCAAGTTCCCGGCGGGGTTGTTGATGACACTGGCAGGTACTTCAATGTCATAAATTTCTTCGAGCAGTAGCGAGCATGACAGCGCCGACAGCGAATCGCCACCGAGCTCCGCGAAGCTGCAGGGCTGTGATAGATCGACACCCTCCTGAATGCCCAGCGTCGCCTGGACTGCACGTGCAATGGTTTGCAGCACGGGGGCGTTCCGACCCTCACGGCGCAGCGCCTGCAGTTCGTTCGTCTGACTCGCGGCAATCTCATCGTAGAGCGCCTCGAGTCGCGCGCCGTAGCGTTCCTTGAATTTCGGCCGCTGATACTTGCCGATGCCGGCTAGCAAACCATTCTGGGTGCTGAAGGGCTCATGCTCGATGAGGAAATCGCGCGGAACCTCGTAGGCATTCAGTTGCTCCTCCTGTGCGACGTGCTTGATCGCTTCGCGCAGCGCCGCTTTTATCGCTTTCTCATCGCCCTCGATACGCAGCTC
Organism: uncultured Gammaproteobacteria bacterium; assembly: GCA_966434585.1. Lineage (GTDB taxonomy): Bacteria > Pseudomonadota > Gammaproteobacteria > Steroidobacterales > Steroidobacteraceae > DATELY01. The sequence continues at coordinate 3,357 of CBJNAT010000411.1, forward strand.
TCGTAACGTTTCCGAGTTGGGCACGAACACGCCGACGAGGAAGGAACGCTCGCTGGTGCCGTAGAGATAGGCCTGCCGAATCAATGCATGCCCGTTGGTGTACAACGACTCGAGGCGTGAGATGGCCACGAACTCGCCTTGCGCGAGCTTGAGCACGTTGTTGCGCCGATCGACATACACGAGCTGATCCGGCGCGATCTCGGCCATGATGTCGCCAGTCTTGTAATAGCCGTCTTCGTCGAACACCGATGCAGTGGCTTCGGGCCGCTTGAAGTAGCCGAGCATGATGCTATGAGTCTTGACCAGCAGCTCGCCGCGCGGATAGGGCTTGTCGGTCTTGAAATAACCGAGCTCGGGCACGTCATCGAGCTTGTAGTCGATCACGGGTGGACGCAGCACGCGCTTGTTGCGGACCATCCCGGAAATCTCGGTTGCACCGTAGTTGTCGTCGATGGGGAAGCCGAGACAGGCCTCCATGAACTCCCGCAACTCCGGTGCCAGCGGAGCCGAACCGAAATTGCAGCTCAGCAGGCGACCGCCCAGCACCTTGCTTCGTGTCTCGACTAGCAGCTCGCGCTTGAGTGCTTCCAGATCGGTGGCAGCGGGCGCTCGGCGTTCGAGCT
>CBJNAT010000412.1:0-3966 GCA_966434585.1 uncultured Gammaproteobacteria bacterium
ATCGACGTCGAGGCGATGCTCTCCCAGCGTCCCTCGGCGTTCGAGCTCGACCTGATACTGCTGATACACCATCTCGCAGATGCGAGGCACGATGCCCATGAATGTCGGTCGGGCCATGCGAATGTCCTCGAACAACGACGACAGATCGCTCTTTGCCGTGAAGTACACGGTGCCGCCGCAGCCGAGGACCGTGAACACACCGGAGCGTCCGAACGAGTGGTTCATCGGCATGTAATGCATGTAGAAGAACGGAATGGACGAAACCATTCGCCACGTCGGTTTGATCATCCGCTCGGGATACATCGCGCCTTTGGGCAGGCCCGTGCTGCCGGAGGTGTAGTAGATCGTGCACAGGCGATTGTCCGTGTCCGCCTCCTCGAACAGCGGCGCAGGCGGGAGTGTCTGGCCGCGCGCGCACATGTCCTCGAGCGTGAAGAGCAACTCGCCGTGCCCCGCCGCAGCGAGCCGCGCGCGGGCTGCCGCCAGTGCTTCCCGCTCGTCGTCGACTTCGGCGTGGTAATCGAAAACGAGCAGGCCCGCGGGACGATGACCCTTCAGCACCAGCTCGACCGCCGTGTCGAGCGCTTCGAGGCTGGTGGCAAGCCACTGCGGTTCAACTTCCTTGATGATGGCGAGGAGCTGCGGCATGGCGCCGTTGGTCTGCATGGGTACGACTACCGCGCCGTTATGGATCGCGGCGAGATCGACGGTAGCGAAGTCGGCGCCCGCGAAGGCGAGGATGCAGAGGAACTGATTGGCGCGAAGCGGTCGCTGCGCATCGTGATGCCAGACGGTCGCGAGTGCGCGTGCACGCGACCACAGCTCGCCATAGCTGATCGTGTCGTAGCGCTCCAGTAGCCGGCGCGTCGTGCGGCGAGTAGCGGCATCGACGACGAGCTCCGTCGCGCGGTGCGCCAGGGCAGGGCGCTCGGCATAGGCGTCCATGATCAACCCAGTCAACTGCGCAAGGCCGAGCTCCGGACGGAGCTTCGCCTCGTTGACGTGAGCGAGCGGCAGTGCAGCACGAAACTGCGGATCGGTCGCAGTCAGCTCCTTGATGCGCGCTGCGATCGCCTCGCTGGGCTTCGCGACGGTCATCTTCAATGGCGCGCGGTCGGTCGATTCGGCTGCGGACATAGGCACTCTCCAACGCGACTTTGCTGGATGCTCGCATTGAAATGCCGGGCGTGCAACTATACGCACGCCATTCAGATATTAGAGTCCGCCGACCTACGACATACGAGGGCGATGCATGAGCAAAATTGACTTCACCGGCCGTGTAGCGGTCGTCACGGGTGCGGGCAATGGGCTTGGGCGGGACTACGCGATCCAGCTCGCCGCACGCGGCGCTGCCGTAGTGGTGAACGATTTAGGCGGGACCACGGGTGGTGAAGGCGCCGACAAGTCCGCGGCCGACGCGGTCGTGCGTGAGATCGTGGCTGCGGGCGGGCGCGCAGTTGCGAACTACGATTCCGTCGGGACTCGCGCAGGCGGCGATGCCATCGTTGCGACTGCACTGGATCACTTCGGCCGCATCGATATCGTGATCAACAACGCGGGCAATCAGCGCAACGGTCGCATCGAACAGTTGAGCGACGATGACTTCGAAGCCGTGTTGGCAGTGCACTTGAAGGGCGCGTTCTATCTGAGCCAGACGGCCTACAAGCACATGCTGAAGCAGCGTTACGGCCGCTTCGTCTTCACTTCGTCAGCCTCGGGCGTGCTCGGTCATTTCATACGTGCGAATTATGCTGCGGCGAAAGCCGGTCTCATTGGGCTGATGCACTCATTCGCCATCGAAGGTGCACGAGCGGGGATTCTCGCGAACGCACTACTGCCCACAGCAGCCTCGCGTCTCGGGCAAGCGCCAGTGGATGCCATCCTGCCGGAATGGGAGGCACTGCAGCCGCAGAAAGTGAAAGGCATGGAGCTCATCGGCGCCAAGATGCGCGTGGAGTTTGTGACACCGCTCGTGCTCTATCTTGCGAGCGAGCGTTGCCAGAGCACGCATGCGATGTGGTCCGCGACGGGTGGACGTTATGCACGCTCGTTCATCGGCATGACGCGCGGTTGGCTCGGACCTGCGGATCGGCCTGCAACGCCTGAAGAAATCGAAGCGCATTGGCAGGACATCGAAGATCGCAGCGGCTTTACCGAACCGCAATCGGTTGCGCAGGAGTTGGAAGACGTCGTTCGACTCACCGGCGCGCGTTCTGGTTAGCGCGTCGCATTTGCTCGTCGTTTGAGACGGCATGAACAGCCGCGCAATCCGCATCCTGCTCATCCTCGTCATCGCGGAGATCACGAGCGCGTTCGAAGGCAGCATGGTTTATGCGGCGTTGCCAGCCATGATGCGCCAGTACGGAGACCCGGGCGCAGTGGGCTGGGTGGTCACGGGCTATCTGCTCGTCGCGACTGCCACCGCCGCCGTTGGTAGCCGGTTGGGCGATTTGTTCGGGCGCTCGCGCCTGCTCGGCATCGCGTTGCTGCTCGCGATGCTGGGGTCCGTCATCAGTGCCTTCGCAAGCGAGCTGAGCATCGTAGTGTTCGGCCGCGTCGTTCAAGGCGCGTCAGCGGCCATTTTGCCGCTGTGTTTCGGACTCGTACGCGAACACTTGCCTGCCTCGCATGTCCCGTTCGGTATCGGCGTGCTCGCAGCCACGGCCTCCGTCGCCGCCGGCGCAGGTATGTTGTTGAGCGGTGTGATCGTGGATCAGCTCGGCTGGCAATGGATTTTTTGGCTGAGCGCGGCGGTGGCAGTCGCGGGTATGCTTGCCTTGGTCGGGCTGCCGGGTTCACAGGTGAAGGCACGCACGCGGCGTATCGACGTCGTGGGTGGAGTCTTGTTCGTGCCGGCCATTGGAGCCGTGCTCTACGCCATCACACGCTCGCCACAATGGGGCTGGTTGGATCTGCGCACAGGATCGCTCCTGGTGGGCAGTGCGCTGCTGTTATGGCTGTGGGTGCGCCACGAGCTGCGTCATCCCAGTCCACTCATCGACGTGCGGCTCTTGGCGCAACCGCAAATTGCGCTCGCGAACATCGCGTTCGCACTCATCGCGGCGGGAGCGATGCAGCTGGGGTTGGTGTTGTTCCCGTTGCTGCAGCAACCGCTCTGGACCGGTGTCGGCCTTGGGTTGACGGCGACGCTATCAGGTGTCGTGAAGTTGCCTTCGAACCTCGTTGCGATCATCGGTAGTACCTGGAGCGGCGCGATGGCCGGGCGCCGAGGTGCGCGGGTGCCGATGCTCATCGGCACGGGCTTGTTGACGGCGAGCTGGGGCGCTCTCCTCGCGTATCACGAATCGGTGTGGTTCATCATCGCGGCAACGATCGTCGCCGGTTTGGGTATGTCGATGTCGTTTGCGGCAGTGCCCAATCTGATCGTCGAGGTGGCGCCGGCAGAGCGCACGAGCGAGGCGACCGGCATGTCGACCGTCACGCGTGCGGCGGCCATGGCGGTTGGCGCGCAGTTGGTCGCGTCCATGCTGGCGTCCAGCATCGTCTCGAATCCTGCGCTCGGCGCTGGCGCATTTCCCACGGCCGAGAGCTATCAGCTCGCCATCGGCTTCATCGCGGTGTGCTCCTTGCTGGCGTTCGTCGTCAGTCTGCAGTTGCCCAAGCGCGTACCAAGCATTTTCGCCGATGCCGAAGCAGCCAAGGTCGGGTGAGGGCCGCCCGGCCAGTTTGGCCAGCACTTTGCAGAACGCGAGTGCGCGACGGGTAGACGCACCGCACCTCTCGAGGAACTACCGAACCATCTTACGAGCTTCCCCTGAGCATCCAGGCTGCCAAACGGGAGTGGTTGCCGGTGCTCATCCTCGCAGAAATTTGTGCCAAGCCGGCCGCAGCCGCGGAGGCGAGTCGGAATGTTCCGCATTTGGGGAGGAGAACACGATGGCGGCGTGCGTACTTCGCATCGAAGACTTCGACGACGATTTCAACCCATTCACGGCGCTGCTCGAT
>CBJNAT010000413.1:0-3965 GCA_966434585.1 uncultured Gammaproteobacteria bacterium
CCTGATGTTCAAGATCGCGCTGATGGCGGGTCTCATCATCGCGTCGCCGCTGGTCGTAGGCGAGGAGTTGTTCTGGGGCAACGACCGGCTGGAGGCGGCGCTCCGATGGGCAGTAGCACTGGGCGCTGCAGCGGACTGAGGCCCTTCTTTGTCGCTTTGACGTTGTGACGTCAAGACGCTAAAGTGCCTCAGAGGTGACGCCATGGCCCAAGAACCTACCAAGCGAGCGACGGTGTATTTCGAGGCCGAGTTGCATAACGCCATTCGACTGAAAGCGGCTCATACACATCGATCCATTTCCGAAATCGTTAATGACGCGGTGCGGCTAGCCTTGCGAGAGGATCAGGAAGATCTTGCCGCGTTCGAGGCTCGTGTGGCCGAGCCGGAGCTTACGTACGAAGCGCTACTCAAGGACTTGAAAGCGCATGGCAAGTTATGAGCTGGTATTCAAGAGATCAGTCGCCAAGGACCTCCGCGCACTTCCTAAGCAGGACATCAAACGCATTCTTCAGCGCGTGCGAGCGCTCGCTGATGACCCGAGACCGGCTGGTTGCGAGAAGTTGTCCGGCTTCGAGCGATACCGCATCCGACAGGGTATGTATCGCATCGTCTATGAAATCGAAGATCGACGTCTTCTTGTCGGCATCGTGAAGGTCGCACACCGCCGGGACGTTTATCGAAATTAGTGGCTCGCTTGCTCGCGTCGCGAGCAACCAATGCGTCTATGTGGCCACCGCATGGAGAAAGCGGGGAAGATGGTGGCGCATATCGAGCACCCAAGCTTGGATCAATGAATCGTCGCACCCCGAGTGTGTGCCACGGTCGATTGCTGCACTCGGAGCGCGAGCTCTAGATCCCGCGCCTGCAGCACGGCGCGCGAGGTCACCGGATCCACATGCGATGTGTCGGCCGTGTTGGTGAGCTGCTGTAGTAGCTCGAGCATCTTGAAGCCCGCCGCGAGCACCGGTGCGTACGCCGGCTGATGCAAGTACGCGATGAGGTCGATGCCATCCATGATCGTGACGGTCGCATCCTCGGTATTTTCCAGCTCGGATTGCTGAATCTGCACACCCATCAGCACCAGCCGGGCCTCATCCATCGTTTCGCTGTACTCGGCTTTCATGTGCTCGGGCATGGATTCGCTCAGCACGTGCAGCAAGTCGAACATCTGCGGCGCCGCGCAGAAGACGGGCGCGTATTCGGGCCGATACACGTGCGCGATGACCTCGTCGCCGTCCACGACCAATAGAGGCGCGTCGCCGGTGCCCGCGTACTGGTACTGCTGGATCTCGAGCATGGGAGGAATCCTCACAAGGATTTCACTTGGAACGATTGAAACCGGGCGAGGGATCCAACCCCCTCACCGGCTATCGCGGGTTGCGGGTACGCAACTGGCCTGTTCCCGAACCTTTTGCACGTCTCGAAAGTTGTACGGAGACCAACAAGCGGCGCGCCAAGCGCGGATGCCCGCCATGGCGCCAGTCACTTTTTCGAGAAGAGTCAATGGTCGGTGTCGTAAGCGCAGTCTGGCCGGGCCGCCCGTACCCGCAAGGGGCGACCTGGGACGGAGAAGGAGTGAACTTCGCGTTGTTCTCCGAGCACGCGGAGTGGGTGGAGCTGTGTCTCTTCGACTCACGCGGCCGGCGCGAGTTGCAGCGCATCCGAATCCGTGAGCAGACAGATCAGGTGTGGCATTGCTATCTCCCCGAGGTCCGCCCAGGCCAGCTGTACGGCTATCGCGTGCACGGGCCCTATCGGCCCGAGGAGGGGCATCGCTTCAACGCCAACAAATTGCTGATCGACCCCTACGCAAAGACGCTCTTCGGCCAGATCGCCTGGAGCGATGCGCAGTTCGCATACCGCATCGGCTCACCGCGCGAGGACTTGTCCTTCGATCGTCGCAACGATGCGCCGGGCATGCCGAAAAGCATGGTCAGCGATCCGGCCTTCACCTGGGGCGATGATCGGCCGCCCCGCACGCCATGGCACGACACAGTCATCTACGAGATGCACGTGCGCGGGTTCACGATGCAGCATCCCGATGTGCCGCCGCAGCTACGCGGTACGTATGCGGCGCTCGCAACCGCGCCTGTCATCGATCATCTACAGCGATTGGGCGTGACAGCCGTCGAACTGATGCCCATTCACTCGTTCGTGCAGGACCGACATCTCATCGAGAAGCGGCTGCGCAACTACTGGGGCTACAACTCGATCGGCTTCTTCGCGCCCGAGCAGCTGTACTCATCCAGCCCGCATTCGGAGCGCGAGTTCAAGACGATGGTGCGCACACTTCATTCGGCGGGCATCGAGGTGATCCTCGATGTGGTCTACAACCATACCGCCGAAGGCAATCAGATGGGCCCGACGCTCTGTTTTCGCGGCATCGACAATAAGGCGTATTACCGACTCGTGCCGGGCAACGAGCGCTACTACATGGATTACACGGGCTGCGGCAACACGTTGAACATGCGTCATCCGCGCGTGCTGCAACTCATCATGGATTCGTTACGTTACTGGATCCAAGAAATGCACGTGGATGGCTTCCGCTTCGACCTCGCCGCCGCACTGGCACGTGAGCTCCACGAAGTCGATCGCCTCGGCGCATTCTTCGACATCATCCATCAGGATCCGGTGATCTCGCAGGTGAAGCTCATCGCCGAGCCGTGGGATCTCGGCGAGGGCGGCTATCAAGTGGGACGATTTCCCGTGGGTTGGACCGAGTGGAACGGCCGTTATCGCGATGTCATGCGCTCGTATTGGAAGGGCGAGGGCGGCTTGATCGGCGAGGTCGCCTATCGGCTCTGCGGCTCGAGCGATCTCTACGAGCAAAGCGGCCGTCGCCCCTACGCGAGCATCAACTTCATCACGGCCCACGACGGCTTCACGTTGCGCGATCTCGTGAGCTACAACGACAAGCACAACGAGGCCAATCTCGACGACAACAATGACGGCGAAAGCCACAACCGTAGCTGGAACTGCGGCGTCGAAGGCGATACGGACGATCCCGAGATCAACGCGCTCCGCCACAAGCAGATCCGCAATTTCCTCACGACGTTGCTGTTGTCGCAGGGCGTGCCGATGCTGCAGGCGGGCGATGAATTCGGCCGCACGCAAGGCGGCAACAACAATGCGTACTGCCAGGACAATGAGATCTCGTGGCTGAACTGGGACCTCAAAGACGACCAGCGCGATCTCATGGCGTTCGTGCAGCAGCTGATCGAGTTCCGCCGCAAGCATCGCGTGTTCCGGCGTCGTAATTTCTTTCAGGGGCGTGCGATCCGTGGTTCGGGTGTGAGCGACATCTTGTGGTTCACGCCGGAAGGCACAGGCATGACGGACGAACAATGGTCCGAAAGCTTCGCCCGCAGCATGGCGGTCTTCTTCTCAGGGCGAGCGCTTCAGGAACGAACGAGTCGGGGCCAGCGCGTCACCGACAGTGACTTCATGGTCATGTTGAACGCCCATCACGAACCCCTCACATTCAAGTTCGCCAGCGTACCTGAAGGCGCGCGCTGGGCATTGCGCCTGAACACGGCCGCGGTGCCGAGCTTCGTCAACGAGCAGACACTGGGGCCAAACGACACTTTCGTCGTCGATGCCCGTTCCATCGCCATCTTCGAATACCCCCAACCGAAGCCCCGGCGCGCATGAATCCATGAAACGAGTTCACACCCTGCCGTTCGGAGCGCAACGCTACCCCGATGGGCGCACGCAGTTTCGCTTGTGGGCTCCCACTGCGCGCAGCGTGGCATTGCAACTCGAAGGTCCGATTGCAACACCGCGGCACGTAGCGCTCGATGTGGATGATGGCTGGTATGAAACGAATATCGACGGGTTGGCCGTCGGCGATCGTTACCGCTTCTGGATCGATGAGGAAATCGCAGTGCCCGATCCAGCGTCTCGATTCAATCCGGAGGGCGTGCAGGGAGCGAGCGCGATCGTCGATCCCTGCACGCCGAACGCGG
>CBJNAT010000414.1:0-3944 GCA_966434585.1 uncultured Gammaproteobacteria bacterium
CTGAGGCGTGAGCCAGAACCTTGCTGAACCTCAAGCCTCACGCCTAATCGCAACGCTCGACGGTCCCGTTCATCTCGCGTGCCCCGAAACTCCAAAGCTCCTCCACTGAGCGCGTGAGCTCTCCCGTCGCAACAATTGCCGTATGCCGCCACGCCTCCACCGTGATGCGATCGCACGTGCTACTGATCGCATGACGCTCGAGGTTGGCAATCAAGAGCGTGTGCGTAAGCGCGGTTGCTGTGCTCGTGCCGCTGCTGCTCAACACCACGTGCCCGAAGTTGTTGTACGAGGTGAACTGCCAGACGTACTCGCTGAAATCCTGCAGCGCTTGCGCGGTAATGGGGGTGCTCTTCAGAGTGCCTGCGGCACTCGCGGACGAGCGCAGGTTGTTCGCATTGCGATCGACATAGGCGCACTTGAATACACGGCCGCGCAGATACACCTGCGGATCGCCGCTGCGTACGCGTGCGAACTCGAAGTAGCGTGGGTCATCGTTCGTCGCCACGAGATCGGCATTCTGCGAAGCGCGCTGCTGCGCAGTCTCGGACCAATTGAACGCTTCATTCCAATCGTCCGTACACAGCTCGAACTGTGCGGCATCGCTCGCGACATCCGCGATGTCCGTGTTCTTCAGATGCGCCGTGTTGACGTAAGCGTAGGAAGCTGGCGGCGTCTCTTCATAGAAGCCGGTTGGTGTGCGAGGGCTGCCTGCGTACAGCACCGCCGCGATCTGTTCATCCGTGAGCTCGGTCGGACGCTGCGCGACGGGACTGCTCGCAGGAGCGCTGTCGGTTCCGTCGTCGCCGCCACAGCTCGACGCTGCGAGCGCAACGCTCACAGCCAGCCCAAGCCGTCGATTCCTTCGTCCACGCGCACTCACTCACGCCTCGATGATCCGGCCCACCCTTGAGGCAGCCGGCGTCCCTTGCCGACGCAAATGCGTCATTTCGAGGTATCGACAGCGAGGGGTTCACGCTTGAGCCGACACCAGCGTATTCAGCAGAAAACGTGGACCGCTTAGGGGTTTATCGCAGGATGCGGGTCACTGTCCCGCAGGACGGACGTGCACGGTGACGGTTTGCTCCGCCGCTCGTTCGAAGCGCAGCTGCAACTTGAATGCTGTGTTGGCGGTTAGCGGCTGTTTCAGCCCGACGAGCATGAGATGCATGCCTGTGGGTTCGAAGCTGACGCGCTGACCGGCCGGCAGCTCGATCGCGGTCAGCTGGCGCATCTGCATCATGCCGTCATCCATGGTCATCGAATGGATCTCGACACGATCGGCAATCGACGCGCTCACATCGAGCAGTCGATCTTTCGTACTCGCGGTGATGACCATGAAGGCCGCACCCATGGTGACTCCCGGAGGCGTTGCCCTAGCCCAAGCGCTTTCGATCCGCACCGCGGGCGGTGCATCGGCGTACACGATGCAGCTCAACAGCAGAGTCATCCACGCGACACAAAAACGACGCTTGCCCATCAGCGCTCACTCATCACGTTGCGAATGACACGACACACGGCGCGAATCGCTTCCGTGCGTGTCGAGCTCTTGCGCCACACCGCGCCGACCGTACGCGAAGGCACCGGTCGTGCGAACGTCTTCACGGCCAACCCCTGGCCCGAACCGAATGGCCCGCGCGTCGCCAGTTCCGGCAACAACGTGACGCCCACCCCCGCTGCCACCATCTGCCGCAACGTTTCGAGGCTCGTCGCGCGATAGTCGACGTTCTCGCGTACATCGACACGGCTACACACTTCCAGCGCCTGATCGCGCAGACAGTGACCATCCTCGAGCAGCAGCAGGTTTTCCCCGCTGAGGTCATCGGGCTTGACGCTGGTCTTCTTCGCGATCGGATGCGAGGTTGGTGTCGCGAGCACGAAATCTTCGTGATAGAGCTCTTCGCAATCGAGCCCGTCCAGTGCGACGGGCAACGCGAGCACGCCGAAATCGATCGCGCCGTTACGGAGCTTCTCGAGCAGCGGCTCGGTTTGATACTCGTACAGCAGCAACTGGAGCTTCGGCAGCTCCTTGCGCAGCTTGCGCGTGACGAGTGGCAGCAGATAGGGACCGATCGTGGGACTCAAGGCCACTTTCAGCCGGCCCGCCAGCGGTTCGCGGTCGTCCTTCGCCTGCGTGACGAGCTTCTCGCTGTCCTGACGCATGCGCCGGGCGCTCGTCCCGATGCGTGTGCCCGCTTCCGTCAACGCGACGCGTCGCGGCTGTCGTTCGATCAGCTTCACGCCGAGATAGTCTTCGAGCTTCTTGATCTGCGCGGACAGCGTCGGCTGGCTGACGAAGCAGCGTTCCGCCGCGCGGCCGAAGTGACAGGTGTCGGCCAGGGCAACGAGGTAACGCAGGTCGCGGAGGTTCATGAGGAGGATGGTAGTGCCGCGGGATAGCTCCCGTCGATTGGGATGGGAAGCCTCATTGAGGAATTGGATGGCCTTGAGGCCTGAGGCTTGAGGCTTGAGGTCAGAGATGCTTTCCTGCTCACGCCTCACGCCCAGCTCTTTCGTTATCCTCTACCCATGCCTTCTCGTGTCACAAGACTGTCCGCCGGCGTGGTGGTCGTTCGTGCCAACGCCAAGGACTGGCTGTTCCTACTGCTGCGCGCGTATAACCACTGGGATTTTCCGAAGGGCATGGTCGAGCCCGGCGAAGAGCCGCTCGCGGCGGCGATCCGTGAAGTGAAAGAGGAGACGCTGATCGAGGACCTCGAGTTCGCTTGGGGCGAGCAGTGCACGCAGACAGGCCCGTACAGCCGCGGCAAAGTTGCCCGCTACTATCTCGCGAGCACGCGAACCGAAACTGTTTCGTTGCCCATCATCGCCGAGCTTGGGCGCGCCGAGCACAACGAGTATCGGTGGGTGGATTACTCGGGCGCCATGCGGCTCGTTTCGCCACGCGTACAGCCGGTGCTGCAGTGGGCAGGGCATTTGCTGGAACTCGAACTGCCCTGACGCTCGTTCCTTTTCTGGTGCAGCGTCGTTGCCGGCGCTCAGGAGCGGCCGTGATCAAGATTGTCATCGTCGGCGCCGGCTTCGCGGGGCTGAATACGGCTCAGCGATTGAGTCGCGTGCGTGACGTGCAAGTCACGCTCATCGATCGGGAGAATCACCACCTCTTTCAACCGCTCTTGTATCAAGTGGCCATGGCGGCCTTGAGTCCTGCCGATATAGCCACGCCGATCCGCAGCCTGTTCACGCGGGCAAGCAACGTGCGTGTATTGAAAGAGGAAGCGTGCCGGGTCGATCTGCAGCGCAGATGTCTGCTGACGGACTATGCCGAGCATCCTTACGACTACCTCGTGCTCGCAACCGGCGCACAGCACGCCTACTTCGGGCACGAGGAGTGGGAGCCGTACGCACCGGGATTGAAGAATCTCTCGCAAGCCACAGAGATTCGTCGACGCGTCCTCGATGCATTCGAAGCGGCCGAGCGCGAACCTTCACCCGAGCGGCGTCGCAAATTCCTCACGTTCGTCGTGGTGGGCGGCGGGCCCACGGGCGTGGAGCTCGCAGGCGCCATCGGCGAGATGAGTCGTTACACCCTCGCACGTGATTTCCGCAGCATCGATCCGCGTCAGACACGCGTCATCCTCATCGAAGCGGGACCCCGCATTCTGAATGGCTTCGACGAAGAGCTCGCCGCTCGCGCGATGCGCGATCTCGAATCCCTCGGTGTGCAGGTGTGGACGAACGCCCCCGTGACCTCGATCGACGAACACGGTGTCGCCGTCGGCAACGAAGAGATTGCCGCCGCTACGGTGCTGTGGGCGGCCGGCGTGCGCGCATCATCGTTGGGTCGCACACTGGGTGTGCCACTCGATAAAGCGGGCCGCGTGTTGGTGGACGCTGACTTCTCGATCCCAGGTTATCGCGAAGTGTTCGTCGCGGGTGATCTTGCGGTCGGCAAGGATGCGGATGGCTCGACACTGCCCGGCATC
>CBJNAT010000415.1:0-3930 GCA_966434585.1 uncultured Gammaproteobacteria bacterium
CGCTCGAGGAGATGAACGCGGAAGTGGAGCGCGAGCTCGTGGCGCTCGCCTCGGCGCTCGCGAAACATTTGGTACGGCGGGAGCTGAAGACCGATCCCGGTCAGATCGTTGCAGTGATCCGTGAAACCGTGGCGCTGCTGCCGGTCGCGACGCGAGATGTTCGCGTTCACTTGCATCCGGAGGACGCGGCACTCGTGCGCGAGCGGCTCGCGGCGCCGCAAGCGGAGCGGGCCTGGACGATCATCGAAGATCCCGTGCTGACCCGTGGCGGTTGCCGAGTGACGACGGACACCGCGCAGATCGATGCGCGGGTGGAAAGTCGGTTGGGTGCTGTCATGAACGCGATGCTCGGTGACGAGCGCACCGCCGGCGAGGCAGCCCCGTGAGCGAGCTCGCGCGCGATCCACAGTACGCTGCCCGCTGGTGCGCGCATCTGCAGCGGGCACGCCAGCGTGCCGAGCGTGTGCCGCCGCCGCCCGTGGAAGGTGTGCTCACGCGCATGGTTGGACTCACGCTCGAAGCATCGGGTTGTCAGGCGGCGGTTGGCGATCGTTGCGAGGTGCTCGGTGCGGACGGCGCCAGTATCGATGCCGAAGTCGTGGGCTTCGCGGGCGACCGTTTGTTTCTCATGCCCAGGGGCGACATTCACGGTCTCAAGCCGAATGCACGTGTGATCCCGCGCATTGGGGCGGGCGCAGTGCGGGTGGGTCCGGAATTACTCGGCCGTGTCATCGATGGCGCTGGCGAGCCGCTCGATGGTCTGCCGCCGCCCGCGTGTGCTGGCCGAACGAAGCTCACCGGTACGCCGATCAATCCGCTCGCACGCCAGCCAATCAGCGACACGCTCGATGTCGGCGTGCGTGCCATCAACTCATTGCTCACGGTCGGGCGTGGGCAGCGCATTGGTTTGTTCGCGGGCAGCGGCGTCGGTAAGAGCGTGCTGCTCGGCATGATGGCGCGCTACACGAGTGCCGATGTGATCGTCGTCGGGCTCATCGGCGAGCGCGGCCGCGAAGTGAAGGAATTCATCGAGCGGATTCTTGGACCACAGGGATTGAAGCGCTCCGTGGTGGTCGCGACACCGGCCGACAATCCGCCGCTCATGCGCATGCACGGCGCGTGGCTGTCGACAGCCATTGCCGAGTACTTCCGTGATCAAGGCAAGAACGTCCTGCTCATCATGGATTCGCTCACACGCTTCGCGCAGGCGCAGCGCGAAATTGGCCTCGCCATTGGCGAGGCGCCTGCAACGAAGGGATATCCGCCGTCAGTGTTCGCGCGCCTGCCGCATCTCGTCGAGCGTGCCGGCAACGGTTTGCGAGGCAACGGCTCCATCACCGCGTTCTACACCGTGCTAGCCGAAGGCGACGACCAGCAGGATCCGATCGCCGATGCGGCACGCGCCATTCTCGACGGTCACGTCGTGCTATCGCGGCGCATTGCCGAATCCGGTCACTTTCCTGCAATCGACATCGAAGCGTCGATTAGCCGCGTGATGCAGGAGATCGTGCCGAAAGAGCACACCCAACTCGCACGACAGTTCCGTCAGACGTTGAGCACGTATCAACAGAACCGAGATCTGATTGCGATCGGCGCATACCAGAAAGGCTCGGACCCTCGCGTGGATCACGCCATCGCCATGTGGCCGAAGCTGCAGAGGTTTCTGCAGCAGGACATGCATGAGGCGGTGGATTTCAAGCAGAGCTTGCAGCAGTTGGGTGAGGTGGCGGGGGAGGCAGGATGAGTCGGCTAGTCTGCTGGTCGGCTAGTCAGCTAGCCAGAACGCAAGCCCTACGGCCGTCCATACCAATCTGGCTAGCCGACTAGCCGACTAGCCGACTAGCAGACCAGCAGACTAGCCGCTCTATCCCGCCATGACCCGCTCCCAACGCCTAGAACCCGTCCACTCCGTCGTCGAGGACAACGAGCGCAAGATCGCTCGCAAGTTTGCGCACGCCGAGCATCGCTGCAACGAAGCGACGACCAAGCTGCGTGAGCTCGAGCGCTATCACGGCGAGTATGCGCAAGGTTTCCAGCAGCGGGCGCAGGGCGGCATGGGCGCGAGCGGCTTGCGCGACTACCAGGTGTTTCTCGCGAGATTGAAGGAAGCGATCAAGCAGCAGTACGCGGTCGTGCAGCGCGCGGAAGCCGAACGCGAGTCCGTGCGCCAGGAGTGGTACAAGGCGATGCAGCGCACGAAGGCCATCGAACATGTGATGGAGAAGTGGCTTGCCTAGGAACGCCGCGCACTCGAGCGACGCGAACAGATCGAAACCGACGAGCGAGCGCAGCGCAGTGGCGCTCGTGACGGCACGAACTAAAGCGAGCAACCCGTGAAAGCAGTGAATGTGAATGCTTCGATCGTTACCGCCGATGTCGCGAAGACATCGACCTCGCCCACCGTCGAGAGCGCCGGCATGGATTTCCTCGCGCTGGTTCAGCAAACGATGGCGGACGGCAACGCAACGGCGGAGCTCGCCGTCAGCCTGGCCCGCGCAGCGTTGCCGATCGCTGAGCAACTGGAAGATGACAAAGGCGGGGGCTTCGATGAGGCCGATCTCGCTGCCTTGATGGCAACGTTGGCCGGCGCGAGCTCCATTCCGGCCACGACGTCGCCTGTGGCTCGAGAGGTGACGCCAAATATGCTCGCTGCACGCACACGTGGCGCCGAGCTGACGACCGCGGTGACCACAACGTTGGTCACCGCTGAGCAGGCAGCGAAGGCGCAGGTGGAGGAACCGGGTTTCGACACTCTGTCGAGCCCATCGGAACCAGGCACGGTGACGGGCATCGTCGACACACGATTGAGCCACACCGCGCTCGACGCCGTTCGGGATGCACGCGGCACTCAGCCGGCCGATGCGCCCGTGCACCGACAGCTGCATTCGACGGTGGGCACACGCGCGTGGACTGAGGAACTCGGACACCAGATCACCTGGCTGACCGACCGCGGCCAGCAGACCGCCTCGCTACGCCTCGCCCCCGAGCACTTAGGCCCGCTCGAAATCCAGATCTCGATTCAGGACGATAAAGCGAGCATCTGGTTCGGCGCCGCCCATGCGGACACTCGCGCAGCGATCGAAGGCGCCTTGCCGCGTCTGCGAGAGATGCTCGCTTCGCAAGGCCTCGCTCTGAACGATGCGGGCGTATTCAAGGAGTCGCCCAAGCAGCAGGCACAGTACCGCGTCGAGCGGAATTCGAATGCCGAGGGTGAGAGTGTCTCGCAGGATGTCCAGTCGGTACGCATCTCGAATCTAGGACTGGTCGACGCCTACGCCTAAGATAGGTCGATCGGGTTGGCGCTGCTGAGTTCGGCGACTTCTTCTAACAGCCTCGACGGCGCCATCAAACGTTCAATAGCAGCTCCGCCATCCCGTCCAAGCGCGCCTTCACTTCCTTCCACTCCGGCATGTGTCTCGACAACAAGCGGTAATAGCCCTTGCTGTGATCGTGAAAGCGCAAGTGACACAGTTCATGCAGCAGCACGTAGTCGATGCATGCTGTCGGTGCCTTGATCAGATGCGGATTGAGATTGAGCACACCGCTGGGCGAGCAACTCCCCCATTGCTTCTTCATCGCCAGCAATTGCCAACGCGGAATCGTTCGCAGCCATGGAAGGCGCTCGACGCTTTGCTCCAGTCGCCGCTGAAACACTTCGCGGGCGCGCACCCTGTACCAATCCCACAGCAGCGAACGAACGACGCGACGCTCCAGGATCGCGGGTCGCCACTTGAATATGACCATGGATCAGCCGCACTGACGGTTCGATCGTCTGGCGCGGCACGATTTTCAGCGTATAGCTCTTCCCAAGATAGGGATGACTTTCTCCGCTCACGTACTCTCGCGCGAGCACATGCGTCGCTCGCGCGTCGATCAGCGCGAGTCGAACGCTGATCCAACGCGCTCGCAGCAGAACCGCACTCTTGACGT
>CBJNAT010000416.1:0-3927 GCA_966434585.1 uncultured Gammaproteobacteria bacterium
TTCATCGCCAATTCAGAATCGGCAGAAGAGCGTCTTTCCGGCAGGTCGAAGCGCGAACCAATCGCGAAGGCATCGCCACGATCAGCACACGGCTCGGCGATCCACACAGCACGGATCGTTGCTTCGACTACGCACCCGCGCCGCTCCTCGTAGTCGCACAACGCGGGGAAGACTTCAGCTTCACGCAGTCGGGTTGGAGTCAGGGCATCACGCCGTCGCAGTTCGGTGTGCGCACCGGCGGCGAATGGGAGGCCAACATCTTCCATACCGTGCTCGATCGCGCGCTGTTCCGTGCGGGCGAAACCGTATCCATGAAGCACTTCTTGCGGCGGCACCTATCCGACGGGATCGGCGCGCCCGAACGTGTCGTCGGCACGCGCAAAGTCGTGATCACTCACTTCGGTAGCGGTCAGAAGTACGAGCTGCAAGCACAGTTCGGCGGCGATGGCATCGCGGAAAATCAATGGAAGATACCCACCGAGGCAAAGCTCGGCGACTACGGCGTCACTCTGGAAGAGGGCAAAGGGTTCCGGCAAAGCGCGGAGTTCAAAGTCGAAGAATTTCGCTTGCCGTCGATGCGCGCCAGCGTGATCGGTCCAGCGAAGCCGCTCGTGCAAGCCAAGTCCGCCACACTCGATCTGCACGTCGCATACCTGTCCGGCGGCGGCGCGTCCGGGCTCGCAACGAAGCTACGCACCGTCGTCGAGCCGCGGCCGGTGCACTACGCGCAATACGACGACTATCAATTCGGTGGGCCGAAGGTGAAGGAGGGCATCGTCACGGGCGATGACCGCTACTTCGGCGATGAGGAAGCCAGCTCGAGCGAAGCGGCGAAGGTGCAGGTGCTGCCGATCACTCTGGATGGCGAAGGCTCGGCACGGGTCACTGTTGCCGACCTCCCGCAGTTGGACGTGCCCGCACAGCTCACGGCGGAGCTCGAGTATGCGGATGCGAATGGGGAGCTGCTGACGTCGACGGCGCGCGTTCGGATCGTGCCTTCGGAGCTGAGCGTCGGCATCCGTCGCGAGGGCTGGGTGGCGAGCAGCGAGCAGTTGCGCTTCCGAGTGCTCGTGCTCGATCTGGATGGCAAGCCGCGCGGGAAGCAGCCGGTGAAGGTCTCGCTGTATCAGTCGACCGCATACTCCTATCGCAAGCGGCTCATCGGCGGCTTTTATGCGTACGAGACCACGCGTGAGACGCAGCGTCTCAAGGCCACTTGCGACGGGAAAACGAACGAGCAGGGCCTGGTGTTGTGCGACGTCGCGCCCGGTGTGAGCGGCGAAGTGATCGTGCGTGCCGAAGCCGCCGATTCGCAGCGGCGCATCGCTGGCGCAACCTCATCGTTCTGGGTAGCCGGTAAGGACGATTGGTGGTTCGCGGGCACACAGGGCGATCGCATGGACGTGCTGCCGGAAAAGAAGGAATACAAGGCGGGCGACAAGGCGCGCTTTCAAGTGCGTATGCCTTTCCGCGAGGCGACGGCGCTGGTCACGGTGATGCGCGAAGGTGTCCTGTCCAGCTTCACCGTGCGCTTGAGCGGCAAGTCGCCTGTCATCGAAGTGCCCATCGCGAACAACTACGCGCCGAACGTCTTCGTCTCGGTGCTCGCCGTGCGTGGCCGCGTCAAGCACAGTCAACCGCGCAGCCGTCGCCAAGACGAGATCACCGCGCTCGTCGATCTCAACAAGCCCGCGTATCGCTTCGGTCTTGCGAAGATCGATGTCGGCTGGCAACCGCATCGCTTGAACGTGCAGGTCACGCCGGACCGCAGCGTCTACAAAGTCGCGGAGCAAGCGAACGTGCGCATCCACGTTGCGCGCGACAACGGCCAACCATTACCCGCAGGGACGGAGCTGGCCATTGCAGCCGTCGACGAAGCGCTGCTGGAGTTGGCGCCGAACCCGTCGTGGAATCTGCTCTCTGCGATGATGGGTGAACGGGGTTTGGAAGTGTGGACATCGACGGCGCAGATGCAGGTCGTCGGCAAGCGCCACTACGGGCGCAAGGCCGTGCCGCACGGCGGTGGCGGTGGACGCGATCGGGATCGCGCGCGCGAGCAGTTCGACAGTCTGTTGCTCTGGCAGGGTCGAGTAAAGCTCGACGCGAACGGCGATGCACAGTTGCAAGTGCCGTTGAACGATTCGCTGTCATCCATCCGCATCGTCGCCATCGCAAACGGCGCGATGGATCTGTTCGGTACAGGTACGACTGCGATCACGACCACGCAGGATCTGATCGTGCTTTCCGGCCTCGCCCCCCTCGTGCGCGAAGGCGACCGCTATGCCGCGACGTTTACACTGCGCAATACGACGGATCGCACGCTCACTGTCGACGCAACCGCGCACACGCAGGGCAAGAACATGCCCGCGCTGCCGTCGCAACGACTCGAGCTCGCGCCCGGTCAGGCACGCGATGTCGTGTGGGAGGTGACAGCGCCCATCGGCGTGTCGAAGCTGAGCTGGGATGTGAGTGCGCAAGAAGTCGGCGGCGCTGCGAGCGACAAGCTCAAGCTCGCGCAGACAGTCATCCCGGCTTATCCCGTGCGCACGTATCAAGCGACGATCGCGCA
The DNA here is from genome assembly GCA_966434585.1 of uncultured Gammaproteobacteria bacterium. Lineage (GTDB taxonomy): Bacteria > Pseudomonadota > Gammaproteobacteria > Steroidobacterales > Steroidobacteraceae > DATELY01. The sequence goes on from CBJNAT010000416.1 coordinate 2,570, forward strand.
GCTCACGGCCCCGCTCGCGATGCCGGCAGAGCGGCCCGCGAATGCGATCAAGGGTCGCGGCGGTTTGGAAGTGACGTTGCGTGCGAAGCTGGGCGATGGACTCGACGGCGTGCGCGAATACATGCGTGCCTATCCGTTCACCTGTCTCGAACAGCAACTTTCGCGTGCCGTTGCACTGCGCGATGCAGCGCTCTGGAACACCTGGGGCGAGCGCTTGCCGGCCTACATGGATCGCGACGGTCTACTGAAGTTCTTCCCGACCGATCGGCTCGAAGGTGACGATGCGCTCACCGCGTACGTGCTCGCCATCGCTCACGAGGCCGGATGGACGTTGCAGGCTACTGATCAACAGCGACTCGTGCAGGCGCTCACCCGCTTCGTCGAGGGCAAGCTCGTACGGCAGTCCGCGCTGCCGACCGCCGATCTCGCTATTCGCAAGTTGACCGCCATCGAAGCGCTGTCGCGCTATGAAGCGGCACGCCCGCAGATGCTCGACAGCATCAGCATCGAGCCGCAGTTGTGGCCGACTTCTGCCGTGCTCGACTGGATCAACATCTTGAAGCGCGTGAACGACATCGCGAATGCGGATGCGAAGCGCGCGAAGGCGCTCGACATTCTGCGCAGCCGGCTCAACTTTCAAGGCACCACGATGGGCTTTTCCAGCGAACGTCGCGATGCGCTGTGGTGGTTGATGATCTCCGCGGACTCGAACGCGAATCGCATGCTGCTGAGCGTGCTCGATGAGCCGCAGTGGCGCGAGGATGTGCCGCGCCTGGTGCGCGGTTCGTTGGGACGCCAGCAATCAGGGCGTTGGAACACGACTGTGGCGAATGCCTGGGGTGTGCTCGCCATGGAGAAGTTCTCGCGCGCTTTCGAGGCAACGCCCGTGCAAGGGACAACTGACATTCGCTATGCGATCAAGACGACGCAGGTGAAGTGGCCAACCTCGGCCAAGACGCACTTCACTAGCCTGCCCTGGCAGAACGACCGCGCCGCGCTCGAGATCGCACACAACGGCCCCGGTGCACCGTGGGTGACGATTCGGGCGATGGCAGCGTTGCCGCTCGATCAGCCACTGTCGTCCGGCTTCAAGATCACGCGCAGCATCACCGCCGTGGATCAGCAGGTGCCCGACCGTTGGACGCGTGGCGATGTGCTGCGCGTAAAGCTCGAGCTCGACGCGCAGTCGGACATGACCTGGGTCGCGATCGACGATCCGGTGCCCGCAGGCTCCACGATTCTCGGCAGTGGGCTCGGCGGTCAGTCCGCGCTGCTAACACGTCAAGAGGGCAGCGAAGGCGATGCCTGGCTCGCCTTCGAGGAACGCCGCTTCGACGCCTTCCGTTCCTACCCCCCCC
>CBJNAT010000417.1:0-3924 GCA_966434585.1 uncultured Gammaproteobacteria bacterium
GTCGGCCTTGCACCTGGATTTCTATCGCCGCCACATCGACTACTTCGAAGTGATTCGTGTGCTGGGCCAGGAGACGAACGCCGCTTCGGCCTTTCAACGCAGTCGCCGCAGGCTCGACCGCTTTCGCGATGAAATTCGCAACGGCGATCCCGACAAGATCTTCTTCCTGTTCGTCCGTGCGCTGCAGTTCGTCACGCGCGCGATCGTGCTCGAACACAGCGACTACCTGCGCCAGCCAGACACGGCCGAGATTCTGACGGACATGCTGTATGGCCTGCTGAGCGGCCGAAGCGACGTCCGCGCCAGCTGAGCGCACGGGCTTCAGCGCCCCGCGGGAATCCGCACCGTGCGGGTATCTCTGCCCGGTCGGAAAATCGTGCCTGGCGTTGCGCCTGTGGACTCGCCGTAACGCAGAATGGCTGTGCCATTGACGATGACGTGCTCGATGCCATGCGCTTCTGCATACAAGCGGCCCGCACCCGCGGGCAGATCGAAACGCGTGTACGTGGGACCACATGCCACGGTATCGGGATCGAAAACGACGATGTCCGCGCACCAACCGACCTTCAATTCACCGCGCTCGTGCAAGCCGAAGAGTGCTGCTGTCTTTTGCGTCATCTGCTGCACGGCCTCTTCGAGGCTGATCACACCGTATTCGCGCACACCTTTCTGCAGCATGGAGGTGGAGAACGCGAAGGTGTCGATAGAGTCCACATGGGCGCCGGCATCCGATGCACCGATCACTGTGCGGTCGTCGCGCCACAGCTTCGCGCGCTCGACATAGGTTTCACGACTGTCTGCCGCGAACTGCGGCATGAAGGACGTCTTCAGACCATCGGCGATCGCGACGTCCAGCATCGTATCGAACGGATCCTGGCCCAGCTCGCGGGCAACGTCACCCACAAACCGGCCGCGATACGGCTTCGTCGCAGCGGAGAAAGTTTCATCGAAGGTCAGGCGATCGAAGTTCAGTATGAACGCCATCGAGCCGGTTTCTTTGCGTCCTTCAGTGAGCAGATGGCGGCGGTACGCTCGGTCTTGCAGCTTAACGATGCGCTGCTCGACGGGAAGCCGGAACAACTCGGGCCAGCCGGGGAGCACATCGAAGATGAAACCGGTCCAGAGATTCATGCGCACGGTCGCCGATTGCGGCACGGTCAGGGCGATCACTTCGGCACCTTGTGCACGCGCATGATCCGTGGCCGCAAGCTTACGGTCGGCAGCGGCGATGAACTCCGGTTTTGCGGTCTGGATCGTCACGGGATTCCAGTTCATCGGCCGTTGAGCCGCCAACGAAAAGTCGGTGAGCAGCTGGTAAGTCTCGGGCCCGAAATTTGGCGGCGGGCTCATCTCGGCGATGGTGCCCTCGTACTCGCTGCACACGCTGGCAAGTTCCAGCAGCTCATGACGCGAGGCGTGGCGCGACGGCACCGGTTGGGCATCGCCGTCGTTATGCGTGGGGGATATGGAGGATGAGAAACCCATCGCGCCCTCTTCGATCGATTGCCGCAGCAGATTCTTCATGCTTTCGATGTCTGCGGTTGTCGCCATGTCGCCAACGGCGCGCTCACCCATGACCCAGCGACGGATGGCTGAGTGGCCCGCACAAAAGCCCGCGTTCACCGCGACCTTGCCCTCGATCTTCGCGAGATAGCTGCCGAAGCTCGTCCAGTTCCAGGGCACACCGGCCTGCAGCGTCGCGATCGGCATGCCCTCGACGTGCGCCAGCATGTGCATCAGATACTCGCCTGCGGTCGGTGCGAGTGGCGCGATGCTGAAGCCGCAGAAGCCGCCGAACACGCTCGTGACGCCATGATTGCTCGAGGGGGTAAGCGCCGGGTCCCAGAACACCTGTGCGTCGTAATGCGTGTGCACGTCGATGAATCCCGGCGAAACGATCTTGCCAGCGGCATCGATCGTGTGTCGCGAGGGTTCCGCCAGCTTGCCGAGTGCGACGATGCGGCCATCGCGCACGCCGACGTCTCCTCGATACCCAGGGCGCCCGGAACCATCGACGATGGTGCCGTTGATGATCTTCAGATCCAGCATGTAAGTCCCCCTGCGAATGTCGCGCGACGTCAGCGATCCGAGAGAGTTTAGAGACCGTCTCGCCATTTCCGATTCCGGAAAAGGAGGGTCGTGCGTAGGCTTGTAAATGCTTGTTCGATCGAAACAATGTTTCAGTGGCACAGGCCGTGAACGGCGGCATTCCGGATTGCACCCTGGATTTTGAAGTGGTCGGCGATCCCGGCTGCCGGAGGACTCTGTGCCTCGTGCTTGAAGGCAGCCCACGTCACGCCGCGGCCATGCCTCATCTGCCAACGGGCAACTGACTGAACGGCACGTCCTTGTCGAGGCGTGGCTCGCCGGGTAAACCCAGCACGCGTTCGGCGATCTGATTGCGAAGTATTTCGTCCGCGCCTCCGGCGATGCGCAGGGCCGCGCCCCAGAAGTACCCATGCTGAAACTTTGCAAGATCGGGCGTGTGGCCGTTGGGATAGAGCGCCGCGGGCCCCGCCGCGTCGAGCGCTAACGCACACAGATCCTGCAGCAGATTCGCGTAGACGAGCTTCACTAAACCGGCCACCGCGGACGGTGGCTCCCCGCGCGACAGCTGCGTCAGCATGCGGAATCGAAAGTACTTGAGGCCTTGCTCCTGCGCGGCGAGTTGCGCCAACCGCAGGCGATAGTGATCGGCGTGGCCATGACGCTCGATGAGCTCGACCACGGCACGCACGTCGGGCAGATGAGCAGATTCTCCGCCCACACCGATGCGCTCGCTCATGAGCGTGGTGAGCGTCACCTTCCAACCGCCGCCCACCGGACCCAAGCGACAGCTATCGGGAATTCGCACCTCGTGGAGAAACACCTCGTTGAATTCCGACTCGCCCGAGATCTGCCGTATGGGCCGCACGTCGATGCCCGGCGTGCTCATGTCGATGAGGAAGTAAGTCAAGCCTTGGTGCTTCGGCACATCCACACTGCTGCGTGCGACGAGCATGCCGAAGTGCGCCACGTGCGCCCACGAGTTCCACACTTTCTGACCGGTGATGATCCAATCATCGCCGTCGCGCACAGCCCTGGTGCGCAAGCCGGCCAGATCGGAACCTGCGGCGGGTTCCGAGAAGAGTTGGCACCACATCAACTCTCCATCTAAGGTCGGTTTCACGAATCGGGCGATTTGCTCGTGATTCGCATGAGCTAGAAGCGTCGGCACGGCCAACGCCGTACCGATCGTGATGAATCCGCCTACCGGCAAGGCATAGCGCGCTTCCTCTTCAGCGAAGATGACCTCCATCATCACCGTGGCATCGCGACCGCCAATCGCGCTGGGCAAGCCAATGGCCGCGTAACCCGCCGCGGCCTTGTGCTTCTGCCACGCCTGACCACGCGCGGCGTATGCGGCGCTTGATCGATCAGCGGGCAGATCGGCGCAAAATGCAGGTGCGTTTCTCGCCAGCCAGGCGCGCACTTCACAGCGAAAGTCGGCTTCTTCGGGTGTGTCGTTGAAGTTCATCGGAGCGATCTAGCATCGCTCTCGGCAGAGCGACTCATGAACAGGCGGCCGCTCCAGACAGCGGCATTGCCGAGCGACACCGCGAGCAGGCGAGCGCGCCGATAGTAGAACTGGCAATCGGCCTCCCATGTGCTCGAACGGCTTGTGGCGTGTGTAGCCGATGCCGCCGTGAAGATGCAGGTTTTCCTCGGCCGCGTATTCAAATGCCTCTATGCCGCTGAGTCGAGCAGCCGCTGCCGCACCCGCCAATTCGTCATTACCGTCCTGCATGGCCCAAGCGCCGTAGTACGCATTGGAGCGCGCGAGCTCCAGCTTCACCAATACGTCTGCAAGCTTGTGCTTGACAGCCTGGTTGCTAGCGATCGGCCGGCCGAACGCGAAGCGCTGGCGCACATAGTCAAGCGCCA
>CBJNAT010000418.1:0-3922 GCA_966434585.1 uncultured Gammaproteobacteria bacterium
GCTCGGGGCTCCTGGAAAACTCGCCGTTGCCGCGTATCGCAAATTGTTCGCGGGGTCCGGGCCGCAGTCACGTTGGCGAATGCGATCGCTGTTCGAATGCCTGCCTGATCGCAACAACCGGATCGATCTCGCGACGCGCAAAGACGCACTCGGCCGTCCGCTTCCACGCATTACCTGGCTCTTGAGCGAGCTGGATTTGCGCAGCGTGCGCTGCGCCTGCCAAACGCTGGACCGCAGTCTGCGTCGCGCAGGCCTCGGACATCTCGAGTTCAGATTCCCGGAGGATTCAGCAGCTTGGAGCTCGGGTGTGGAGGCAGGCAAGCATCACATGGGAACGACTCGCATGCACCTCGATCCGCGGCGCGGAGTTGTCGATTCCGACTGCAAGGTTCACGGCATCGCCAACCTGTATGTCGCTGGAAGCTCGGTATTTCCAACGGGAGGCTTCGCCAATCCCACGCTGACTGTCGTTGCATTGGCAGCGCGCCTCGCGGCCCACCTCAGGCGCGATGCCAACGCGAGCTGACCAGTCGAACAAACCGAATAACCGAATCCCGGCAGTGTCATGCCGTCATGCTATCTCGCCAACTGGAAGAACGTTGAGACCACCCAACCCTCATTGCCCAGTTCGTCCTGCACTTGCCACCAGACGCCGCTCTTCTTGCCGGTGGGATACAAGGTCATCCCCGGGTCCAGGTCGCGCACTTTGGCGCTCTTGTTGTTTGCCTCTTCATACATGACGCCGGCTTTGGCCATACTTACCGACTGTTGCACATTGTCCGCTTTCGCATCTGGCTCGAGGCTCTTCACGTCCTCGACCATTCGGATGTAAGCGTCGAGATAGGCCTTAGTGACCACCTGGCCGATTTCGGTATTGGCGTAACTGCTGGCGCCGCCAGCGGCAAAGCCGCCAAAGAACGCGCCGCCACCGCCGCTCCAGCCCAGATCGGTTTTCTTGGCGTGCCCCTGCTGCAACGAAATTTGTTCTGTCGAACGCACGTCCGTCAGTGTCAGCACCACATCCGCCGTCTTGCTCTTGAGGCTGACGCCGCCAAGTACTCCACCGGCCACCCCACCGACCATACCGCCCAGCAGGCCGCCAAGCTTCTTGCCGCCAGAGTCGGCGTTCCGGTTGGCTAGATCGGGCACGAGCACGTAGTCGGCCGCCTTCATCTGCCCCTTGCCGACGTTGGAGCTGCCGCGCAACTCGCCGTCGCTCGCCAGCGCTCGCTCTGCCTTGGCCGCATCCAATCCCTTGCCGCGGTCCACTAGCGTGAAGCACTTGGACTGCGCCACGAACACCTTGATCAGTGCCACCGGCGATTCCAATTGCGCCTCGCGCCACCAGTATCGATACGGAGAATCTTCCGGCTCCACGACCGACACAGTGCCGTACTTCTTGTCGCAGGTGGGTACGGCGGGCTCCTCCTCCGCCGCTCGTGCGGTCATACCGGTAGCGAGTGTCGTCGCCAGCACCGCCGCAGCCGGACCGCTTATTCTTCTCGGTTCGAACATCGTAATGGTTCCTTACGTAAGTTTTGTTGGCAGCGAGTGGCGAAATACCGTTGCCAACCGCCCGCCATCCCCGAATCAGCGCGCTATTCGAGTTTATCAGATCAATGTGGCTGCGCCGCGCGCACCGGCCCGTCTAGTTTGCCATGGTCGCGAAAGACCATTTGTGGCTTGCCATCCAACTCTGTGGATAGGAAATTCAGATCGGAGGGGCTCAACCTGCAGGCTGCGCGGCCTTGTCCCGCTTCAGCAATCCCCACGCGACCGGCAACAACGAAACCACAATGATGATGATCGTAACGACGCCGAAGTTGTCCTTGATGAGCGGCACGTTGCCGAACAGATAGCCGGCCCAGACGAAGATCGTCACCCAGGAGAACCCGCCGACGAGGTTGTACATCGAGAACACCCGCGGGCTCATCTGACCCACGCCAGCTACGAACGGTGCGAACGTGCGGACGATCGGCAGGAAGCGCGACAGAATGATGGTGAGCTTGCCGTGGCGCGCGTAGAACTGCTGCGTCTTCACCAGATAGTCATGCTTCAGCCACGGAATGCTGCCGTTGAAGGCACGCGGGCCGATCGCAGCACCGATGCGATAGTTAACTTCATTGCCGAGCACGGCAGCGACGATCAGCATCACCCACAGCCACACGGGATTCAGCGTCCCCGTCTGATCCACTGCCGCCAGTGCGCCCAGCGCAAACAAGAGCGAATCGCCGGGGAGGAATGGCGTGACCACCAGCCCAGTCTCGCAAAAGATGATGAGGAACAGAATGACGTATACCCAGGTCGAGTAGTCGGCCACCAGCTCCGTGAGGTGTTTGTCTAGGTGCAGGATGAAGTCGACGAACCAGAGCAACAGATCCATTGAGGAATGCCTTACCTTTCAGACTGCAGGCGAGGCTGCAGATGGGGTGATCGAGTGTCAAGGAACGCGCCGCACGCTAAGCGCTTTTTGTGACCGTGATGCTGCGCTCGAGCCCATCCAGCAGTTCGCCGACGGCGCTTGAGACCAGCAAGGTCGAGCGGAACTCAGGCCGCAGGAACTCTTCCACCACGGTGCGCTCGAGAAACGCCAACAAAGGATCGTAGTAACCACCTACATTCAACACGCTGCAAGGTTTGCGGCCGCCGTGCAGTTGGTTCCACGTCCAGACTTCGAACAGCTCATCGAGCGTACCGATGGCGCCCGGCAGCGCGACGAACGCGTCGGACAAGTCCGCCATGCGCAGCTTGCGCTCGGAGAGGCTCGCGACGACCTGTAACTCCGATAAGCCACTGTGGCCCACTTCGCGGTCCATCAGCATCTGCGGGATCACGCCGATGACGCGTGCGCCGGCCTGCAGCGCAGCGTCGGCGACCTCGCCCATCAAACCGACACGGCCCCCGCCATAAACCAGGGTGATGTTGCGATCCGCAAGCGCGACGCCCAGCTCGCGCGCCACCGTCGCGTACAGCGGATTGCGTCCCGTACGGGAGCCGCAGAACACACACAAGGCCGTGAGAGGTGGGGCAGTCATGCGCTGTAAAGCACTCCCAATCCGCTCGCGTTCCGAGAGATTAAGGCCGCAACCCTCGTAGAAAGGCCGCAGGGTCTTCGCCGCGCTCTATGACCTCCACGAGCGCCGACGCCACAACGACGCCATCGACATACGGTGCAAATTTCTCAACCTGCTCGCGAGAGCGGATGCCGAAACCAGCGCATACGGGCAGCTTCGAATTGCGTTTGACGCGCGCGAAGTAGTCGAGCACGTCATCCGACATTGCAGCGTTCTTGCCGGTCGTGCCAGTCATCGTCACGGCGTACAGAAAACCCGTTGCAGCGTCCGACAATTTGGCGATGCGGGCTTCTGGCGTAACAGGCGAGACGAGTTGTACAAGTGCGAGACCTACGGCATCCAGTGCCGCCTTCAGCTCAGCACATTCTTCAAGCGGTAAATCGGGAACGATAAAGCCCGAGACGCCGGCGCGGGCAGCATCAGACGGCAATTTGTCGAGACCGTACGACAGCAGCGGGTTCAGATAGCTCATGAGAACGATCGGCGTTTTCGAGTGTAGCTCCCGTCGGGCGAGCTCCGACAGAATCCACTTGAGCGTGGTGCCCTGCTCCAGTGCGATGCGACTCGCACGCTGAATGGTAGTGCCATCCGCCATGGGATCAGTGAAGGGCACACCGATCTCCACGATGGTCGAGACAGCGGCAATGCTTTCGAGCAGCTCAAGAAACGACTCGCGCTTAGGAAAGCCCGCTGTGACCCACCCGATCAGTGCAGTGCTCCCCTGTGCTTTTGCCTCGCGGATCGCCTGACTTATCGCATCGCATGCTGCCATCACACTTTCCCCTTCAACACGGTCCGCTGCAGCGTGGGCATATCTTTGTCGCCGCGCCCCGAGAGCCCGATCAGGA
>CBJNAT010000419.1:0-3906 GCA_966434585.1 uncultured Gammaproteobacteria bacterium
GGTACGTGATGAACTGCGGAGCGCCTGCATGGGTGGGCGCTCCGCTCGCTTCAAGCTGAGTAGCGAAAGCAATACTCTCATGTAGTTGATCGGCCCACACGGAGAGGGCCTTTTGTGCAATGGGCAAGACAGATGCGGTCCGTGAAAATGGCTGCAGTCGCGGAAGGGTGAGATCCGCACGCTACCAGCCAAGGATCTCGAGCACCTGTCATGGCACCGAAATCTTCCATCGAATCTTCGCTGCTGCGGCGCTACGGCGAAGCGCTGCTGCACCCGACGTTCGCGCGTCTCTCGCACGAGCGGCTCATGGAGGCCTCGCGCGAGTGCTTGCAAGAGGCATCGAGCGGCAGCACTCCAGAGACGCGCATCGTGACCACTCGCTTACTCGAGAATCGAGTGAGCTATCAAGCATGGGAGAACGAACACTCGGGTTTGATGCGGAACGTCGCGGCCGAGCGGCTGCCCGCTTCCCAGCGTGGCACGATGCTGTCAGCTTCGTTCTCACTCATTCATCGCAAAGCGTTGTTCGAGTATCTGCGCGATCGACAATCGTCGAGCACCCAACGTGAGGCGCTGATCCGACACTTCTTCCCGCAACGCGATATCACCGACTCGCTCCGCTCGGAGCACGTGCAGTTCGTCCGCAGTACTGCGAGTTATCTATGCGTCGAGCACGTCGGTCGGGATCTGATGTTCGATGCGTTGTTCCAACAGCCGCTGCACGAATACGAAGAGATTTACCACGAGTACTTCTTCGCGCATTGCGATCAGATCGTCGCGCTACGAAGCAAGAACACGCTGGCCATTCCGGCTGCGATGTTGAGCGAGCTGAAGCAGCGCGTCAGCGAATGGCGCAAGGCTTTACTGGCACTGACGCAATCTCAATCGGGCACTTGGCGTCGGCCGAAGTTTTGAACCCTTCCCGCGTGGCGACCTGCCGGATGAGGGAGAGACCGCGGTTCCTTGGCTCATCGCGAGCTCAGCTCATGCGGTCTCTCACGCCATCACTGAAGTTATTGCGTCGCTGCCGTGCTTGTCTGAGGAGAAGCGCAACTGGCTTCAGGTACCTCCGGCCGGGCTTCTCGATCGTCCCCGCCTTTCGCTCTTGTCAGGGCCCGCGCGCGATAGGCTCGCGGCGGCAGACCGAACCGCTCGGCGAAACGCCGACTGAAATGTGATGACTCCTGGAATCCCGCTGCGTACGCGATTTGGGAGATAGAGCGCTCCTGAGCACCCGAGCAGTCCAGCATCTGACGTGCACGCTCCAGTCGCAGTTCGAGAATGAATCGGCCGAGCGTCGTATCGGCGTGTCGCATGATCGCGAATACATAGCTCTTCGACATGCCTAGCCGGTCCGAAACGAAATCGACCGTGAGTTCCGCACTGGCAAGGTTCTGCAAGACAAGGTCGCGAATGCGCAGAAAATGCGCGTGGGCTGACAGCGATTCCAAGGCGTCAGCCAGGGGTGCTGCACGGAACGAAGCACACACGAGTTGTGAGAGCGCACCGAGTAGCTCGCGCGCCGCAGCCGACTGGATGTTCGCTTTCTGATGCCAGCAGCCGAGCACCGCCTCTCTCAGGATCGCAGGCAGGCCCTCGGCCGAATCGAGGGGCCGCAGCGCCAAGTGGGCGGGTTGAGCGCAATGGCTTGCCAGAATGTGCGCGGGAATCACGAGAGCGATCGACTGTGCTGCTCCGGTTTGCACCACCTCGAGCGGCACGCTGGCATCGATCAATATGAGAGTGCCAGGCTTGGTCGCGGCCTCGCGGTTGCCGTGAAACTCGCAGCTACCGATCTCCGTGAGATTCAAGACGTACGCCGCAGTGCTTTGTGCGCGTTCGGTGTGGACTCGAGCCTGATAGGCACCGCTCGCGTAGAGGCGGGTCAACGAGGCGGGCCCAATACTGCAACTCGCGGCCCTGGACTGGAATGTGGCCGGGTCCTCGACTTTCGAGAACTTCATGGGGAAATACGCCTGCGCGACGATCGCCTCGTAACCGGCGATCCCATTCGGAACGGACTGCAGCTCAGGCTCGTGCATGTGGCTTCGCTCCAGGGCGGTGTAATCGACCGCGCGGTCGGGTTCTAGTCTAGCCGCAGATTCGGCTCGTTCAATGAGCGGTTTGCGATTTGCCTCAAAGCCCGACCTCTGAGCTTGTAGTCTCAAGCAATTGTTCACGACTCTGGTGCAAGCAGCCCTAGCGGCCGTTTGCAATCCTGCATCCATTCACGGTGCGGGCTCGCGCGGGCCGGCGCCTAACGTTCAGCCAGAGCTGCCATGCCGCACTTCGCCCTCATCGGTTTCGACCCTGCACCGCACAATATGGCGGCACGCGACCGCCACCGACTCGAGCACAGCCAGTACGTCACGCGCAATGACGAGATGATCCGCTTCGCCGCGGCGATGGTGGATGCGGACGGTAATCAGTGCGGCTCGCTCTATATCTTCGAGGCGGAGAACGAGGCGCAGGTCGCAAGCTGGGTGGCCCACGAACCGTTCTGCAGTAATGCCATCTATGGCGAGCTCAGGATCGTCCGACTGGGGCTCTCGCTGAGCCAGCTACCGCCGATCGCATGGCGGCCACCTATCCCTGATGACTGAACGTATCAATCGAGCGCTTCTTAAAGGAGCGGCTCGGCTGGACCTGTTCATTCGCTAAGAATCGGGAAAGAACGTTGCAATGGAGACAGCTGCCATAGGCGTGGATGTAGGCGGGAGCTTCACGGATGTCGTGTTGAGCACATCCGATCGCACCGTACGCGCGAAAGCCCCCACCGATCCGAGCGACATCGGCAATGGTGTGATCGAAGGATGCACCATGGTCGCAGGCCAGCTTGGCATTAGCTTACGCGAGCTCCTTCCAAGAGTGGCCCGCTTCGGGTTGGGCACTACGGCGGTCACCAATGCGCTGACCGCTCACAAGGGACTCAAGGTTGGGTTGCTCACGACCGCAGGTTTCGAATCCCTCGCATTGACCGCACGCGGCGATCGTGTTGCGAGCGATGGCTGGCTCGAAGTCCCGTGGGTTCCGATCGAGGGCTCTCTCATCGCAGGCGTACACGAGCGAATCGATCGAGAGGGTCGCGTGCTGACCCCGCTTTCTGTCGACGAGGTACTGCGAGCGACGCGCGAGCTCGTGGAGAAAAAAGGCGCCCAGGCGCTCGCCATCTCCTTTCTTTGGTCGTTCTTGAATCCGACGCACGAAGCAGCAGCGAAAGCGCTCGTACGACAGCGACATCCGGATCTCCCGGTGTTCTGCGGCGCTGAGCTGCAGCCGGTGCAACGTGAGTACGAACGAACCACCGTTGCGATCATGAATGCGTTCTGCGCCGACGCACTCGACGGCATTGAATTGCTCGAGCAGCGCTTGAAGAACGACGGCTTGAAGGCACCGTTGTTATTGCTGCAGGCAAGCGGCGGTACAGCCTCGGTTGCAGAGGCAAGGCGCACACCGCTGCGTCTCGCCGCTTCGGGCCCGGCAGCCGGCGTTGTCGCCGCTGCGGAAGTCGCCGCTACGAGGGGCATCACCGAAGCGGTGTGTGGCGATATGGGCGGCACCAGTTTCGATGTCGCTGTGATCACCGGTGGGATGCCCGTTCGTTCTCATCGAGGCAAGTTGCACGGAGTGGCTGTCGCGCAATCGCACGTTGAAGTCGAGTCGGTCGGCTCGGGCGGCGGCTCCATCGCATGGATCGACAAGCGCGGCATGCTGCGCGTCGGCCCGCAAAGCGCACGGTCGTACCCGGGGCCCGCATGCTACGGGCGCGGGGGACGGGATGCGACGATCACCGATGCGATGGTCCTATTGGGCTACCTGAATCCCGACAAGTTTTTGGGCGGTGCAATGAAGCTCGACCTCGAAGCTGCCACGCCGAATACTTATTTTATGAGCGCAACTTTCAGC
>CBJNAT010000420.1:0-3906 GCA_966434585.1 uncultured Gammaproteobacteria bacterium
GCGGGTCGCGGCCTCGGTCTCGCCATGGCCACTCGCTTCGCGCAAGAAGGCGCATTGCTCGCGATAGCCGATGCAAGACGTACCGGCGAATCTGCAGCCTGTTGCGATGGCCATCTCGGATAATGAGATATCTCTATGGACTCTACCGCGAAGTTACCTAGAATGTCCGTGACTTGAAGAGGCCGAGAAGTCAGGAGCTACTGCCGCTCCAGCGGCACATTTTGAGAGGGCTTTCGATGACAGTGCAGAGAATCGGGGGCGAACCGCCCGCGGTGTCCATTCGTATCGGCGAACGAGTGCTGCCATCGGCTAGCGGTGGCACGTACCCGCACCTCAATCCCGTCACCGGCAAAGTGCATGCGCACATTCCGCTGGTCGGCAAGACCGAAATGGACGAGGCCATCGCAACGGCGGCGAAAGCATTCGAGATCTGGCGGCGCTGGTCTCCGGAAGCTAGGCGCGATGCGCTGCTGAAGTTGGCGCAGCTGATTGCCGCGAACGCACACGAGTTCGCGCGGCTCGCCGCGCTCGACGGCGGCACGCCGATCATGCTGGGACAGCAAGGCGTCAAGCTCGCCGTCGAGTGGACCAACTATTACGCCGGCTGGGCGGACAAGCTCGACGGTCAAGTGACGTCCACCTACGGCACGCGCGGCGAGTTCTCTTACACAACGGCCGAGCCGCTCGGTGTAGTGGGCATCATCATCACCTGGAACGGTCCGCTGATTTCTTTGGGGATGAAGGTGAGCCCGGCGCTCGCAGCCGGCAACTGTGTCGTGGTTAAACCTTCCGAGATGACGCCGTTTGCCGCGGACCTGTTCGGCAAGCTCGTGCTCGAAGCAGGCATTCCTCCCGGCGTTTGCACGATCCTTCCCGGTGCCATTGAGGCAGGCGAGGCGCTGGTACGTCATCCCCAAATCGAGAAGATCAGCTTCACGGGTGGTCCGATAGCGGCACGAAAAATCCTGGCCGCGTGCGCCGAGCAGTTGAAGCCCGCAGTGTTGGAGCTGGGCGGCAAATCGGCGAGCTTGCTATTCCCTGACGCGAACCTCGACGAGGTCTGCATACAGGCCGTAATTCGCAGCATCGGCGTGTTGAGCGGGCAGGGCTGCGCACTGCCCACCCGCTTGCTCGTTCACGAGAAAGTTTATGGCGAGGTCACGGAGAAGCTGGTGGCCGCCGCGAAGACGATCAAGACCGGTGATCCATTCGATGCAAGCACGCTCGTCGGCCCCTTGATCAATGCGGCGGCCTGCGAACGTGTGATGGGAATGATCGAGCGTGCGAAGAGCAGCAAGGCGGGGCGGCTTGCGATCGGCGGTTCGCGCCTGCAAGGCGAGTTCGCCGGGGGCAATTACATCCAGCCAACGATCTTCGTCGACGTCGACCCCGCCAGCGAGATTGCGCAGACCGAGGTCTTCGGCCCCGTGCTCACCGTCATGAAGTTCCGCACGGAAGAAGAAGCCGTGAAGATCGCCAACAGCACCGCGTACGGGCTTGCTGCCTATATTCAGAGCACGGATCTGAAGCTCGTTCATCGTGTGGCCGAACAACTTCGCGCCGGCGCCGTGTACGTGAACGGTGCGACACAGATCAAGGCAAACACACCGTTCGGTGGCTTGGGTCTATCGGGCTATGGCCGCGAAGGTGGCAAGCAGGGAATCGAAGAATTCGTCCGGTACAAGACCGTCGCCATCGCCTGATCGATGGTCCAACAGCGGAACAACACCATGAAAGAGTTTCAGGGCAAGACCGTCATCGTCACCGGCGCGGCGCAGGGCATGGGTGCAGCGTATGTGCGCTTGATGGCCGAGGCGGGCGCCAACGTCGTGCTGGCGGATATCAACGAGAACAAGGCGCGCGACACGGCTGCGTCCATCGCCGCAGCGCGCGAACAACTGCTGGTCGTCCGTACGGATGTCGGCTCGCGGGAAGCGTGCGATGCGTGTGCCGCTGCTGCAGTCGAGCGCTTCGGCGGTATCGACTACCTAGTCAACAACGCAGGCCTCTTGACCGCCGCGGCCGAAAAGCCGCTGCATCAGATCGATCCAGACAACTATCTGCGCATCATCAACATCATGACGCACGGCATGCTCTGGATGACGCGCGCTGTGCTGCCTTCGATGCGCGCACGAGGTCGCGGCGCCATCGTGAACGTGTCTTCCATTGGTTCCTGGCAGGCGGCCGGTGTGTATTCGCTCGCGAAGCTCGGCGTGAACGGGCTTACGGTCAATCTCGCACGCGAGCTGTTGCCGTACGGCATTCGGGTCAACGCCATTGCGCCCGGAACGACTGCGACAGAAGGCATGCAGCCGCTGATGACGATCGAACAGATGGGCCAATGGGCACAGAGTCTCGGCAAGCCAACCGCACGCGTGGCAGCGCCGGAAGACATCGCGCGCGTCGGCGTGTTTCTGCTCTCCGATGCCGCAAGCTATGTCGCCGGACAGATCATCGCCGTCGACGAAGCTGCGATGGTCAGAGTGTGAGGTTGTCGAGAACGGCCGGGTGGTCGACGGCGCTGCTCGGCGCGGCTGCGGTCGCGAGCGTGTGGTTCCTTCGAGCATCGGACGAAGTAAGCACCGCGGCAGAGGTATCGAATGCTTCCGATATGCAATCGCTGCGACGCACGTCGTTGGGCGAGGTGGTTGGCTATCGCGACGATCAGGGTGCACACGCGTGGCTCGGCATCCCGTTCGCACAGCCGCCTGTCGGTGCATTGCGCTGGCATGCACCGCAGCCCGCTGCGCCGTGGTCGGGCACGCGAGAAGCCCTGACGTTCGGATCGACATGCTCGCAATTCGGCGGCGCTGCCACAGGCACACCGGAAACCGGCGTGGTGGGATCGGAAGATTGCTTGACGTTGAATGTCTATGCCCCGCCCTTTGCGGCGGAGCGTGTGCCGATTGGCGGTGAACGCTTGCCGGTGCTCGTGTGGATTCACGGCGGGGGCAATTCCTCCGGCAGCAGCAGCACCTATGGCATGGCTTCGCGGCTGGCAGTGCGGCATCGGCTCGTGATCGTGACGATCAACTACCGGCTCGGTCTGCTCGGTTGGTTTCGACACTCCGCGCTGCACGATGCGAGTGCGAGCGCCGAAGACCGCTCGGGCAATTACGGCACGTTGGATCAGATCGCAGCGCTCAAGTGGGTGCGTGACAACATCGCGGCGTTCGGCGGCGACCCAAACCGCGTCACTGTATTCGGCGAATCGGCCGGTGGTTGGGATGTCTTCACGTTGCTGGCATCGCCCTTGGCGCGCGGTTTGTTTCACGGCGCAATCAGTCAAAGTGGCGTGACGCGCACGTACAGCACGACTCAAGCGGAGCACTTCGTCGATGATCCCGAGCCCGGTGAACCCGGCAGCTCGGGTGATGTGCTCTTGCGTATGCTGAGTGCGGATGGACTCGCTCGCGACCCTACGAGCGCGAAGCAGGTGCTCGCCTCGTGGAGCGAGGCTGAGATCCGCCGTTATCTCTACGGCAAGTCGCCGCAGCAATTGCTCGCGGTCTTTGAGCATTCCGCGTTCGGTATGTACCGCTCGCCACGCCTGTTCGCCGACGGCAGCGTCATTCCTCGCGAGCCGCTGCTCACAGTGTTCCACGACGCTTCGCGTTACAACGCCGTGCCATTGATCGCGGGCACCAATCGAGATGAGTACAAGCTGTTCGCGCTGACTCAGCCAGAACTGGTCGGGTTTTGGTTCGGCAAGATTCCCCACATCCGCGACGCGCGGCGCCACGAGCTCATCACCAGTTATCTGTCGCTCGCATGGAAGGCTCTGGCGGTCGACGAACCGCTCATCGCAATGCGCGACGCGCAAGGTCCCTCCGTGTACGGCTATCGCTACGATTGGGACGAAGCACCGACATGGCCCGTGAACTTGCAGCGCCTCTTCGGCGCCGC
>CBJNAT010000421.1:0-3900 GCA_966434585.1 uncultured Gammaproteobacteria bacterium
CATCGGTTCCACAGTCATCGGGAACGCCCGAAAGAAAACTTCGCGCGTGAGCGTGTCATTGCGTTGGCGCACGTTGTCTGCCCAGTAGGCCGCGCGGGTGGCGTCGCCTGCGAGCGTATGCGCGGCTGCCGCGATCAGTGCAATCAGCACGTGCGCTCCGGGCGAACGTGCACCGCGCTCGGCCCAGTGCGCGGCTTGTACGTCCTCGTTCAAAGCCATGTGGGTGAATGCGCGCGTCGCGAGCATGGCGTAGTGCAATGGATCGAGCGGACTCAGGCGCATCGCGAGATCGACATGTCGTCGACTGTCGACGGGCTTGCCTGACAAGACCTCGGTCCAGGCGCGCGCGTAGATGCCCTGCGCATAGTGCGCGCTGATGTCCGTCGCACGCTCGAGCCAACTCAGGCTGGTTTCGAGATCGCCCTCCAGCCAGTAGGTGCGACCCATCGTGAAGTTGACGAACGGATCGAGCGGGTCGAGCTCGAGCCCGCGCTCTGCGCAACGGCGCGCCTGATCGATCGCGACGGCGATGTCATCCGTGTAGTGCATGAATGCACTCTGGAAATGGACGAACGATAGACCCGCGTGTGCGCGGGCAAACGTCCGGTCCAGGTCCACCGCTCGCTGGAACAGAGCGATGGCGGCGCTGTTGTCGCGGCGGTTGAAGCGATACAGATGCTGCAAACCGAGATGGTACGCAGACCACGCGTCGAGATTCTCGGGCGCTGCGAGGCGCGCGAGTGCAGCTTCGTGCAGCGGAATGCGGATCTCGAGCGCCATGAGCACCTGCGAACGGATCTGCTCGCGCATCGCGTGCACATCCTCGATCCGCCCCGAAAAGCGGTCGGCCCAGATGACCGCAGCATCGCTGGTGTCCACCAGCTCGACGACGACGACAAGTCTTTCCGCCACCGCTTCGATAACGCCGGACAAGCAGTAGCGCACACCGAGCAGGCGCCCGATATCGCCGAAATCGGCCTCCGGCGCGCGCAGTCGAAACGATGAGCCGCGCGCGGTGACGAGCAGCCAGCGTAGCCGCGCGAGATCGGTGATCAGCTCATCGGGCAGTGCGCTCGCCAAGGTCGCGTACCGTGCGTCGCCAGCGACGTACCGAAACGGCAGCACAGCCAGCGAGGGCCGGGACATCCGCTCCAGGCGATGAGTCATGTCCGCCAGAGCAGGCTCTGTCCTGTTGCCGTCGGTTCCAGGAACCGGCGCTGCCGTCACGGCATGAATGGCTCGCGCCTGCGCCACGAAACGGTAGCCCTGACCGTGAATCGTCCGGATGAATTGCTGCGACTTCCCGTCATCGCCGAGCGCCTGACGAGCTGTCTTCACCCTGCTTGCCACAGCTGCGTCCGTGACGATGCGCCCGTCCCACACCTTCTCGATGATCTCGTCCTTTGAAACCAGACGTTCGCGGTTCTCGACCAGGAGCGCGAGCAACGCAAAGACCTGAGGCTCGACGTTCACGACCTTGCCACCCGCGCGCAACTCGACGGTCGCCAAATCCAGCTCGAACTGACCGAACTCGTAAATCATGCTGTCCGCCAGGATAGGGCAGTCCGCCGCGAGCCCCAACCATTTGCAGGATTTCTCCATGCCGTCTGCAAGCTTCGTTTGCACTGGCTCGCCACACTTCTCCCACTGGCGCCGGAATCCTCCGGACCAGCCAACTGCCAGGAGATATATATGCCGCTCGTTACTATCGATGTGATCAAAGACGTCTTTACACCGTCGCAGAAGAAGGAGCTCATTTCGAAGGTCACGGAAGCGATGATCGCCGTGGAAGGCGAGAACATGCGCCCCGTCACCTGGGTTCGTATCAATGAATTCGAAGGGGGCGATTGGGCGATCGGCGGTAAAGGGCTGAGCGCTTCGGACGTTCACGCGCTCGCTGCAGGGAAGGCGGCCTAGCAGGCTGCCGGGCCGTTCAAGTCGGCACGACCCCGCCGGCAGAAGTGTCATCTTTTTGCCGGCGGCGTTGGAGTCACTCAGTCAAGCGCGTGCGCAACGTCAGCGGGACTCGCACTCCCACGGCAGTCCGTTTCTGCACCGAGCAACGCGGTGCACACGTTGACGCCGTTACCCGCTGCGCTGCTGCCCGCGAGCGCATCGCGCACATCACGCGCGTTCCAATCGCGGTGCTGTGAAAGCAGCAGCGCGATGCTGCCCGTTACGTTTGCGGCGGCGAGTGAGCTGCCGGAGAGAAAGTCGTAGCGATCGTGCGGTTGCAACGTGAGCACATCGGTGCCGGGCGCGTACAGGGCATCGGCTCTCAGTCGCGGGCGGCCGACGCTATCGACCGCGAGCACGCCAATGATCTCGCATGGAAAGCCGATGGGCTCGCGATCGGGCAAGGCCCCAACGAATGTCATGCCTCGTTTCAACCCGTACTCGACGAGCCGGCGCAGCAGCGGATCGCTGGGCCCACCGAGACTCAAATTCACTACATCCGCCTTCGACTCGATCGCAGCAGCCAGCGCTTTTGCGAGCGTGAAGCTGTTGCATGTCGCCTGCACCGCATCGCGTTGCAAGGGCCAGCACGCAGCTAACGAGATGACCTTCGCTTCGGGCGCAATGCCGACGATGCCCTCTAAGTTGTTGGCGGTTGCGGCAATGACGCCGGCTACCGCAGTCCCATGCGCGGCTGCACCGGCGCGGATACCCGTGTAATTCCGCTCCGTCACGCGGCGACTGACCAGATCGGTGTGCGCGGTGTCCACGGCGGTATCGATCACAGCAATCGTGACGCCGCGACCGCGCGAGCGTGTATGCGCTGCCGCCACGCCCATTGCCGGCAGACTGCGCTGCAGGCTTGCGTACGGATCGTTGTACGCGCTGACCTTGGTGTGGAACGAGTTGAAGGGTTGTGCGGATTCCACGCGCGGATCGGCACGCAAGCGCTGCAGCAGCTCGCTCTGTCGTTGCTGTTCGCTCAAGCGAAATACGATGCACTGCACGCCCAGTTGCGTGATCGGCCATTGCGCTGCCGCTTGCAGTCGGTAATCGCTGGCGATCTGCGCAGCGGCGGCGCGCGTCGCATCCGCCACGCCATAGAAGAGCGGTGCACCGTAGTCGCGCGGCGATGAACCGGCACGTGCAACCGGCGCCGCGCCGGGATTGTGCAACGTCACGATGATGAGCCGACTCGGGTCCGCATCTACGAACGCATTGCTCGAATCTTCGCGCACGCTCATTGCGCATGCGGAGAGCAGACACACCACCGCGATGAGAAACCCGTTGCGCATTAGCGATCGCCCGTCGCGCTCGCCGGTTCGGCGAACAACACTTCCCGCTGTGCGCGCAACGCTGCGATCGTCGGCGCAGTATCGGCTGACGCGAACTTCACGGTGTACACGCCCGCCTCGCTCGGCCCCGCGACAACCTCACCGCCGATGTCGTGCAGCAAGCGATTGATGCGCTCGAGCGAAGCATCGGGAGCAAACACCACACGAACGGCGCCGTGCGGAGTCGACGAGCTCGATGAGCTGAGTGTGACGTAACTGCCCGTGCCCGCGGGCAGCCACAACGCGATCGCGAGCCCCGCAATCACTGCAGCCTGCGCCCAGAGAACGATCTGCGACCACCGTCGCTTCGCTGTGACCGGCTCGCGACTCGATGGCTGCGCCGCATCGATGCGCGCCAGTAGCTCGTGCCAAGCTTCGAGCGGCACGGGCTCAGCGTCCGTGTCGGCATGCAGATGCGCATAGAGCTGTCGCTGCCGTGCCAACTCCTCGCGACACTCCGAGCAATGCTCCACATGAGCGGCGACGCGACGCTGCTCGGCTTCCGGCAACGTACCGTTCACCCACCACGGAATGTCATCCCAGCAACGTTCGTGTATGGAGCTCGTGTCCTGCATGAGACCTCGCAAGTGTCAGGACTTCTCACCCGCCA
>CBJNAT010000422.1:0-3898 GCA_966434585.1 uncultured Gammaproteobacteria bacterium
CTTCTTCGATCTCACACCGGGCCGGCAGTTGTACCTCTCGAACCAGGAATGCGTCGCGGCGCGCAAGTGCGACGAGCTCGAAGAGGTATGGATCACCGTACTGCCGAAGACGCGGACCTTCGTGCTGTATGACGACGGCAAGAAGCAGAGCATCACGACACGGGTGGTCGAGGAGATGGAGATGGCCGATGGCGAGCTCGTTGAGATCTCGAAGAATTTCTTCGCCACCTGCAAGCCGACGCGGGACGTGTACTACTTCGGCGAGAAAGTCGACATCTACGAAGACGGCGAAGTCGTGAGTCACGAGGGTCAATGGCTCGCCGGCCGCCATGGCGCAGAGCCTGGCATCATCATGCCCGGCTCAGGCTTCATCGTCGGTTCGCGCTACTACCAGGAACTCGCACCGGAGGTCGCCCTCGACCGCGCCGAACACGTGGCCTTCGATCTGGAGATCACGACGCCTGCCGGCCACTTCGACGATTGCATCAAGGTGGTCGAAACATCACCGCTCGAGCCCGGAGACGAATCCATCAAGCACTACTGTCCTCACGTCGGCATGGTGGCCGACGGCGAGCTGCGCCTGCAGGCTGTTTACGATCCACGCTCGAAATAGAATCGATCGTCGAACTTCCACCGCTGGCCTACGCGCATCCTCGCATGGGAAAGAGCCGGCACTGGATTCAGGATGACCCTGCATCGCGAGGAGTACCCACATGAACATCGGCACCTACTGCAAACACCGGGTCGTCACGATCGCACCGCACGCCGACTTGGCCGAGGCTGCAGAACTGATGCGCACGCAACACGTCGGCATGCTGGTGGTCTTGCGGCCGGGTGAACGTCGTCCGGTGGGCGTGCTCACGGACCGTGACATCGTCGTGGAGGTCGTCGCCAAGGACCTGCCGCCTCGATTGATCACGGTCGGAGATGCGATGACATGCGATCCCGTCGTCGTTCACGACGACGACACTTTGGGCCGCGTCACGGAAGAGATGCGCGCCAAGGGCGTGCGCCGCGTACCGGTGGTCGACCGCCGCGGCGATCTCATCGGCGTCATTGCCGCCGATGATCTACTCGATCTGTCTGCGACGATGCTCTTCAACTTGTCTGTCGCGACTCACAAGGAACAGTGTGCGGAGCGGCAGCATCGGAGCTGAAGAACAAAGACACCCTCACCCTGCCCTCTCCCGCAAGCGGGAGAGGGTTGAGAGCACCTCTCCCGCTTGCGGGAGAGGTCGACGCGACAGCGGCGGGTGAGGGGCCGCGGCAGCGCCTTCACTCCATCCCCGCCCCCGCCGCCGGCACCACGGGCTTCGCTTCCGGGATCTCCGTCATCGTGGCTTCCGTCAGCAGCAACACGCTCGCGACCGAAACGGCATTTTCCAGCGCGATGCGCACGACCTTCGTCGGATCGATGATGCCGGCTTCGTACAGATCGACGTAGCGATTGCGCGCGGCGTCGAAGCCGACGGATGCAGTGCCTTCGATCATGCGGCTGACGACCACGCCGCTGTCGACGGCGGAGTTCACCGCGATCTGCCGCGCCGGCGCTTCGAGCGCACGTTTCAAGATCTGCACACCCGTACGTTCATCGCCTTCGGTTTCACTCTCGAGCTGGGTGAGCGCAGGGAGGCAGCGCAGCAGCGCCAGTCCGCCGCCCGGCACGATTCCTTCCGCAACTGCGGCTTTGGTGGCGGCGATGGCATCATCGAGCGCGTCCTTCTTCGTCTTCATCTCCGCTTCTGCCGGTGCGCCCACTCGAATCACCGCGACGCCGCCGGCGAGCTTTGCGAGGCGTTCCTCGAGCTTCTCCTTGTCGTAGTCGCTGGTCGCCTTATCCATCTCCCGGCGGATCTGTGCCATGCGCGCGTCGATCTCGCGGCGTTCGCCCGCGCCACCGATGATCGTCGTGTTCTCCTTGTCGATGACGATGCGCTTGGCGCGACCGAGTTGCTCGAGCTTCACGTCTTCCAGCTTGTAGCCCAGCTCCTCCGACATCACCTGTCCAGCCGTGAGCACGGCAATATCCTGCAACATCGCTTTACGTCGATCGCCGAAGCCGGGCGCCTTCACCGCCACACTGCGCAGCACACCACGCACCTGGTTCACGATGAGCGTCGCGAGCGCCTCGCTCTCGACTTCCTCCGCGAGGATCAACACCGGCCGGCCACTCTTCGCGATCTGCTCGAGCAGGCCGATCAGGTCCTTCATGATGTTGAGCTTGCGATCCGTGAGCAGCACGTAGGCGTCTTCCAGCACGGCTTCCATCTTCTCGGTGTCGGTCACGAAGTACGGCGAGATGTAGCCGCGATCGAACTGCATGCCCTCGACGACATCGAGGGTCGTCTCCGTGGTCTTCGATTCCTCCACGGTGATCACACCCTCGCCGCCGACCTTCTCCATGGCGTCGGCGACGAGTTCGCCGATCGCGTCATCGTTGTGCGCCGAGATGCTGGCGACCTGCGCCTTCTCTTTGCGGCTCACGACCGGACGCGACAGTTCTTTCAGTGAGGCAGTCGCAGCCTTCAGACCGCGATCCAGCCCGCGTTTGATGTCGATGGCGCTGGCGCCGGCGGTCACGTTGCGTACGCCGTCCGCAAACACGGCATGCGCCAGAACTGTCGAAGTGCTAGTGCCGTCACCGACGAGATCGCCCGTCTTCTCTGCGGCCTGGCGCAGCATCTGTGCGCCGAGATTCTCCTCCGGGTCCTTGAGGTCGATTTCCTTTGCAATGGCCACCCCGTCGTTGCAGACGAGCGGTGCGCCCCAGGCTTTCTGGATGAGCACGGACTTGGACTTGGGTCCGAGCGTCAGGCGCACCGCATCGGCGAGTTGCGTTGCGCCGCGCAGGATCTTCTCGCGTGCATCGGAGTGAAACAGCAGCTGCTTGTGCGCCATGGCAATCGTTTCCCTTCGGTTGAGTTCACCTACGTGAATTGTGTCGCGGCGGCAACGACGGACTATAGGGATGTGCCCCGGCTGCTCCCGGCGTTGTACTTAGGCAATGTGCATCGTCGGCCTATTTCGACGACTTCGCTCGCGAGCACCTCTCATGAAGCCTGCACAATTCCTTCTTCTCTTCGCTCCTTACGCCAGTGCCGCGCTCGGGCAGCGGATTGCAGCCGACATGGGCACCACACTTGCACCGATGGAGGAACGGGAATTCGAAGGCGGGGAGCACAAGATGCGACCGTTGTGCACCGTACGTGGACGCAACGTCGCCGTGGTCCAGTCGTTGCGTGGCGATGCTGAAGGATCCGCCAACGATCGCCTAGTGCGGCTGCTGTTCTTCATTGGCGCCCTGAAAGATGCCGGCGCCGCGCACGTCACCGTCTGCACGCCCTACCTCAGTTACGCACGGAAGGATCGTCGTACCCAGGCACATGACCCGGTGTCGCTTCGCTATCTGGCGACCCTGTTCGAAGCGGTCGGCAGCGATCGCGTGATCGTGCTCGAAGTGCACAACGATGCCGCTTTCGACAACGCATTCCGCTGCGAGACCGTTCGCCTCGACCCTGCGGAGCTGTTCGCCTCGCGCATCCAGAACCTGGTCGGCACACGCGAGTTCGTCGTCGCCTCGCCCGATATCGGCGGCGTCAAGCGGGCTCAGCAGTTACGCGGCGTACTCGAAGCGCGCGGGTGTGCGGTGAGCTTCGCATTCATGGAGAAGATGCGTAGTGCCGGCACGGTGTCGGGTGATACATGGGTGGGCGATGCCGCGGGTAAGGAGGTGATCCTCTATGACGACCTGATCGCCACCGGCGGCACGCTGCTGCGAGCAGCCGCCGCGGCGCGTCGCGCAGGCGCCGTTCGCGTGCATGCGATGGCAGCACATGCCGCGTTCACGGATGAATCGCTGCAGCTCTTTGGGAGCAACGGCCCCGATACCGTCATCGTG